>JBJXFZ010000123.1:0-2772 GCA_046154245.1 Pyrinomonadaceae bacterium | reverse complement strand
TTCGTGATACCGAGGCTTCTCACGATATCCTTTTGCTTTTTAGCGTAGCCGATCGAGCTGCGATAATACTGGATCGTGATCGTTCCGCCCGCTGTCTTTTCTTCTTTCTTTGCCATGATCTTTATAGTTTCAGAGTTACAGAGTTTCAGAAAGTTTCAGAGTTGGATTCCTTAACTCTGTAACTTCTGCAACTTCCGCGACTACACCAACTCTTCTACCTGCTTTCCGCGAAGACGTGCAACTTCCATCGGGTCTTTCATGCGTTGGAGGCCGTTAAACGTTGCTCGAACGACGTTATGCGCGTTGCTTGAACCAAGGATCTTCGTTCGGACATTGTGCACACCCAAAGCCTGAAGCACAAGACGGACCGCGCCGCCCGCGATTACACCTGTTCCTTCGGCGGCCGGCTTAAGCAGAACGCGTCCTGCACCATATTCGCCAATCATTTCGTGGGGCAACGTGCCATCAATAAGCGGAACACGGATGAGGCTGTTCTTGGCTGCTTCGACTGCTATTTTGATCGCGTTAGGAACTTCCTTTGCCTTGCCCGTACCAAAACCGACGTGTCCAGCCTCGTCGCCAACGACAACCAGCGCCGCAAACGACATATTCTTGCCACCCTTAACAACCTTGGTAACGCGATTGATCTGGATCAGTTGATCTTTAAGGATCAATCCGCTTGCCGATACTTTTTGCTTAGTCTTTATCATTGTTTACTTCAGCTTGGGCCGATTTTGCAGCCTCGTTCTTATTAAGTCCAGCCTCACGTGTCGCGTCGAGCAATGCCTTTACGCGGCCATGATAGACGTAACCGCCGCGGTCGAAAACCACAGTCGAGATACCGGCTGCGACAGCCCGTTCGGCGATGATCGTTCCGACCTGTTTTGCAGCATCGATATGTCCGCCCGACTTTCCGGAAAATGTCTTTTCCGAGGTCGATGCGGTCGCCAGCGTTTTGCCGCTGTCATCGTCGATGACCTGTGCGTAAATGTGATTCAGACTGCGGTAAACCGCAAGTCTCGGCCTGTCGGCAGAGCCGCGCACTTTCTTACGAATGCGGCTGTGAACGCCCCGGCGTATTTCTGCTCTTTGTTTCTGTGCCATAACTTTCCTAGTTCCCAGGAAGTTTCGGATAGTTTCAGCATGTTGCAGCGAAAAACTCTGTAACTCTGTAACTCCGCAACTCTAAAACTATTTACCTGTCTTTCCAGGTTTCAACTTATAAAGCTTGTCCGCGTAGCGAACGCCTTTTCCTTTGTACGCATCCGGCTTGCGGAGGCGGTTCAATTCTGCCGCGACCTGGCCGAGTTTCTGTTTGTCGATACCGCTCAATGTGATCGTCAACTGATATTGGTTGATCGAAGTCTTCGTATTGACGCGTTCCGCTTTTGCGGCGATGCCGTCAGGCAGAATGTATTCGATCGGATGTGAATATCCGAGAGCGAACACGATCTTCTTTCCTTGAACGTCTGCCTTGTAACCGACGCCGACGAGGTCGAGCTTCTTTTCAAAGCCTTCGGTAACGCCGACAACGGCGCTGTTCGCCAAAGCTCTTGCAAGGCCGTGAAACGCCTTGAAGCTGTCGTCCTGACGCTCGGCTGTAAGAGTGCCGTCTTCCTGTTTGAACGAAACGCCGCTCGGAACCGGAGTGCTCAGTGTGCCCTTTGGCCCTTTTACTTCCAGGGCCAGATCACTGATCGAGACCGTAACGCCAGCCGGAATCGTGATCGGTTTTTTTCCTACTCGTGACATAACTTTTTTAAGTGACGAGTGATAAGTGACAAGTGACCAGCGAATAAACTATTCACTATTCACTATTCACTATTCACTATTAATAAACTTCTGCCAAAATCTCGCCGCCCACCTTTTCTTTGCGTGCATTTTTGCCGCTCATCAGGCCACGCGATGTCGAGACGATATTGATACCGTATCCGCCAAGCACACGCGGAATTTCCGCCGCGCCTACATAAACACGTCGTCCGGGACGCGAAACACGCGACAAATGCGTGATCGACGATGTTCCCTTTGCGTCATACCGAAGAAAGATGCGAATCACATACTTGATACCTTCGCCCTTGTTGGTGAAGTTGTTGATGTAACCCTCTTCCTTTAAGATCTTTGCGACTTCGAGCTTTAATTTCGAACCCGGAATATCGACGCGTGGATGATTCGCTGCGATCGCATTTCGGATTCGTGTAAGCATGTCGGCTATTGGATCTGTCATTACTATTTTACTCCGTAAAATGATTTCAAATTTCAGATTCCAAATTCCAAATTAATCTGGAATGTGAAATCTGGAATCTGGAATTTTCAACTACCAGCTCGATTTGACCACTCCGGGGATCTGGCCCTCGAGAGCGAGTTCACGCAATGCGATGCGAGAAACTCCAAACTTTCTTAAAAACCCACGCGAACGTCCCGACTGCGAACACCGATTACGTACCCGCACAGGGCTCGCGTCACGCGGCATCTTCTGCAGTTTTATTACCGCTGCATCTACCTGTTCCAACGTCGATTTCGGATTGTTGATGATCCGCTTCGCGTCAGCCCGGCGTTCTGCCCACAAGGCTACTTTCACCTTTCGGTGGTTATTTTTTACAACTTTGCTGATCTTTGCCATAACTCTATTAGTTCAATGTTCCAAGTTCAAAGTTCAAAGTTCGTTTGGTTTTTCGGTTCGCATAACTTTGAACCTTGAACTCGAAACTTTGAATTCCGCCTATTGGCGGACAGGCATCCCCATCGATTTCAGCAGCGACCGGGCCTGCTCGT
>JBJXFZ010000115.1:0-8086 GCA_046154245.1 Pyrinomonadaceae bacterium | reverse complement strand
TTCGTGCGGGCTTCTGTAAATAATCGTCGATTAAAGCTTTACGAAAACGATAAGCAGTGCAAAAAGCACAAGTGACTCGATCAGCGCGAGGGCGATGATCATCATCGTCTGAACTGGTCCGGCTGCTCCCGGATTGCGGGCCGCGCCCTCCGCCGCACGCGAACCGACGAGCCCCTGACCGATGCCGGCCAAACCTGCGGCAAGGCCAAAGCCGATGCCGCCGCCGATAGCTTTTGCGGCGCTAACCGATGATTCGTTGTCCGCGGCGCTCTGTGCCATGGTTGCGACTGCAAACAATGCGATCGCAAGGGTTGCATAAAACAAGTATTTCAATTTATTCATTTTTTTCTCCTTTTTTACTAAAGAAGAACCGATGGTAAACCTGCTCAGTTGTATAAGTTCGCCTCACTTCCGGTATTTCGTGAATTTTATACTCCATAGAGTTCACGTCGCCTGTCGCGTGCGGGCATATCCTACCAGTAGCCGCATCCCCGTATGTCGGGATAAGGGCTCTGATAGCTGTATGTTCACAGGTTTTCAAACATCGAGTTCTTCCGAACTGAACACAGTTCCGTGTTCAATCTGTGTCGCCCCGTTGGGCAAAAACTTCTCGGTTAAGCCGGAACCGGTTCGCCATGCGCCTCTTCTTCGTGATGTTCGTCGTGCCCGTGATGCAAGACCTCGCCGATGTAGATCATCGAGAGCAAAGTAAACACAAACGCCTGCACAAATGCCACAAACACGCCAAGAAGCGTCAAAACGAGCGGCACGACGAAATGCGTAATTGGCGGCGCGATGTTCGTAATCTCCAAAAAGACTTTCTCATCCGAGAACATGTTTGCAAAAAGTCGAACGCCGAGTGTAAACGGCCTGATCGAGCTCGAAATGATCTCGATAAAGAAGATCAAGCCCGTTATCGGCAGCATCAACGCCGGCAACTTCGGCCCGGCAAAGTGTTTAATGTGACCAAAAAGGCCGTTCTCGGCGATGCCGACGTAGTTGTAATAAACGAATGACGAGATGCCGAGGGCGAATGTGACATTCACCGACGCCGTAGGCGACATGAACATCGGGAATTGCCCCATAAGGTTCGATACGAGGATCAAGACTCCGAAAGTCGCAACGACAGGAAAGTGTCGCGAGCCGCGATCGCCGATAATGCTCGAGATCATGTCTTTTACGGCTAGATAACCGGCTTCGAGCGTAAGCTGGCCTGGCTCCGGGTCATCCTCGCTGAGCTTGCCCTTTAGCAAACTGACGACAAAAACCGTCAGCAAACACGCGATCACAAACATGATCGTGTACCACGGTATCGCGTTCTCGACCGTGTATGGGCCGAATGCTTTGGCCGCCGTCGTGCCAAACTTTGAGAACACGTACTCGTTCCAGAGCGGCTCGGTATATTTCACTTGAAACCTGTGGACCGGCTCGCCGAGGTAGTGGTTTATGAACTGAACTATGAGCGGCAGTTGATGTCCGCCTTCTGCAAATAAAAGCATGTTAACTCTTAAAAATATTTTTCAAACCCTGGATAACGACCGCCAACGCGAAGGCCCCAAGCCCAGCGATCACAGCAGTTACCGGTAAAACGCCGGTCATGTAAACCAGCAGCAGCACGGCTCCGATCGCTACATATCGCAAAATGTACTTTGCCGCGAGCCAGCCGGCTGAATTTATGGCCGCGCTCTCAAAAATCGCACGCGTCGAGCGTTCAAGCCAAAAGTAATTCACAAACGCGAGCACGCCGCCGAACAAAACGCCGATGCCAAAACTCGTGCCTTTGAGTGCAAACCCGCCAGCGGCTCCGACGATCACGACCATAGCCATTACCACCAAAATCCCCCTATGAGATATGGGCGATATAGGCTTTTCGCCGCTGTCAGTTGTCAAGGGATCGATATTCTCACCCATTGCAAACTGTGTATTTTACAAGGAAATTGTGGGATTTCAAACCGCGGGAATTAACTATTTTGGTCGTCATCGCTGGGCATTAGCGGCCGCACCGCCGGGCCATCCTTTTTTGTAGTAAAAATCTGCGATGTGATCCTAAAAAACTGGAGAAAACCAATGATCGCCCCGAGCACAATGCCCCCGACCAGGCCCCATGGAGCACTGCCAAACAACAGATCGGCGCCCCAGCCGAGAAAAAGCATAAATACAACGGAGCCAAAGAACATTATTCCGGCCGAGTACGCCAATCCGCTGCGGCGTACCGATTCTGCTTCCGTCGGCGGCGCATACGCGAGTGGGACAAAATCCGGCTCTTGGCTCGGCTTTTCGTCCGGCCAAGCGTCGGTTTTCCTCTGTTCTTCGTCGTCTTTTAGGCCAAGTCCTGTCATCTGACGTTTTCCCCGGCAATGATGACAGTTTCCGTTGGCGATTTCAATTCATACGTTATGCCCCGCCAGACGACGCGTCGAGAAAACAATGACGCCACCGCATTGTAGAAGAACAGTAGGCCGGTCACCAGCCAGAGCGTGTTCTGCGTAAGAAATTGCCGGTCGATCTCACGTTCGTGTTCAAAAAGCGCGTGCCTCACGGCCGTTAGCCTTAAATGAGCCTTGCCAATGCTGAATGCGAAGACAAGCAGCAAAGTCGCGACCGAAACCGCGACAGGCAGGTCGTTTGTTCTGCTCAGAACGACGATCAGAAAGGCAGCGATCAGCACCGAGTTGAACAACGCGCTGCCAAACAGCGTCATCAGCCAGAGCTTTGGTTCGCACACACGGACGATCTTCATCTGCCGTGTCGTAAACTCGACAAGCTCTCGAAAAGTGCAATCTTCGACCGACGGCGTCAATGCTTGCGGCACAAAAAAAATCTTAAGACCTGCGTCTTTGAGTGCTCGTGTTACGGCAAAATCATCCGACAGCGTACCGCGCCAGCGTTCGCGCATATCTACCGCGTCAAAAGTTTCGCGGCGGATCGCCGTTGCACCGCCCCAGCAGAAGTTTGAGCCCGTGTTTGGGCCTAACGCCGACGCGATCGAGGCGTTCCACGCCGAGCGCATCTCTGAGGCAAATGAGCGTTTTCTAGAAATAAACCAGCGATAGCCGGTCGTCGCCCCGACAGAGCTATCTTCAAGCGCTGCAACGAGATATCGCAGCCAGTCTCTCTGCGGTCGGGCGTCAGAGTCCGCAAAAGCAAAGATCGTGGACCGCTCATCGGCGTGCAGGACCGCTTCGCGAAGATTCTCGATCTTTTGTGCGCAGTCGACGGCCTTTGGCGCGACAACCATCTTTGCCCTCGTTTCGTCTTTGCGCAAAACCTCTCTGATCACCGGCACGCTCGGATCATTTTCGTCATCGACCACAAAGATGACCTCGTAATCCGCAAATTCCTGTTCGAGCAAGGCAGTGAGATTCTCGGCGAGTCCGTCATCAAGGCCTCGACACGGAGCGATGATCGACACAAACGGCGTCCACGTTGGGCGTGCCTTAGCGAGTTCGCTTTTGAAATAACGCAGATAACGCAGGCCGCCGAGGAAAGACTTAAAGCTCAGCCAAACCAGCACGATAGCGAAAAAGTAGAAAAGATAGATCATCGAGGAATTAACGGGACTCGAGCAGGGAGCGCAGATACTCGAGCGTTTTATCAACGGCGCCTCTTTTCTGCTGCATCACGACGAGCGCGTTGCGACCGAGACCATGACGTTCTGCTGGATCGGCGATAAGTCGTCTCAACTCCGCCGTGAGCGTTGGGATCGCACCTTCGCCCGACATGTCGAGCTGCACGAGAGCGTTTTGCGCAAGAAACTCTTCAACCGCGGCGTCAAAATTCGCCGTGTGCGGACCCGTTATCATAGCTTTGCCCACCGCCGCCGGTTCAAAAACGCTCTGACCGCCGTGCGGGATCAAACTGCCTCCGACAAAAACAATCTCGGCAAGCGGATATGCGGCGCGAAGTTCACCGACCGTATCGAGCAGTATCACGTCCGCCGTCCGGTCGGCCTCGGACGCGTGCGAAGTGCGTTTTACGAACGTATAGCCGCCGTCGCGAAGAGTTTGCTCAACTGCCGCAAAGCGTTCCGGGTGTCTGGGCACGAGCATCAACCGGCATGAATGTCCAAGTTCGCCGTCAAGCGATTCGAGAACATATCTTTCTTCAGGTTCGTGCGTGCTTGCCGCAAGTATCAAGGGCAGACCGTCGGCGATGCCAAACCGTTCGCGAAACTCGGCGGTGAGCGAGGAAGTTTCACCCTCCGAGCCGTGGTCGAATTTTAGATTGCCCGTGACTTTTACCTTACTGCCGCGAGCTCCGAGCGACATTAGCCGTGTCGCGTCGGCGTTCGTCTGCATCAACGCGAGGTCGAGATAGCTCAGCATTCGTTTCATGAACCCTTTTATCCAGCTATAACCGGCAAATGAGCGTTCCGACAGGCGGCCGTTCACTATGCAGACCCGGGCGTCGCGTTTATAAGATTCGCGGATAAAGTTGAACCAAAGCTCGGTCTCGGTGAGCAGTACGACCGACGGGTTGATGTGCCGCAACGCGCGCCGAACAGTAAATCGCCAGTCGAACGGAAAGTAAAAAACAAGATCGGCAATACCTGCGTAAGCGTGGCGAGCAACTTTTTGTCCGGTGTTTGTAGTGGTCGAGACGACCAGTGAAACTTGCGGAAACTCTTTTTTTATCTTTTTTGCGAGTGGCAGAGCGGCATTAGCTTCGCCGACTGAAACGCAATGCAGCCACACGACTTTGCGTCCATTCGCGTCAAACGCAGGTAGCGACCCTAGTCTCTGCCAAAACCCAGCCGCGTATTTCCCCTTGGTCAAAGCGTCGAAAACAAAGCGCGGCAGGAGAATGAGAAAGCCGAGCGTGAGAACGATGCTGTAGAGAAAAAGCATGAGTTTCTGGTTTCTAGTTTCTCGTTTCTAGTTCGCCGATGCCAACTCGAAACTAGAAACCAAAAACTCGCAACTTTACTTGACGCGTTCCATGTAGCGAGCTTCGGCCGGATTGACCCGTATCTTCTCGCCTTCGACGATAAATGGCGGAACCGAAAGTGTGACGCCGTTCTCGAGGGTCGCGGGCTTGTTCGA
Source organism: Pyrinomonadaceae bacterium (assembly GCA_046154245.1). Classification (GTDB taxonomy): domain Bacteria; phylum Acidobacteriota; class Blastocatellia; order Pyrinomonadales; family Pyrinomonadaceae; genus OLB17. Next base: position 3,044 of record JBJXFZ010000115.1, on the reverse strand, counting down.
ATTTGAGGCCGTCGCTCCCTTTAATGGCGGATCGGTTCTGGTCACGGCCAGGTCCATAGTCGCCGGCAGCGTTACGCCGATCGGCGTGCCGTTGTAAAACTCGACCTCGATAGTGAGATTTGGCATCAACCACTGAGCCGAGTCGCCAAGCTCGTCCTCGGTGAGCGCGACCTGCTCAAACGTCTCGTTGTTCATAAAATGATGATGCGAGCCGTCTGAGTATAGGTAATCCATCTTGTGCTGTTCGAGGACAACGCGCTCAAGCGTGTCGTTCGACCGAAACCGGAACTCGAACGAATTGCCGGTTAACAAATTTCGAAGCCGCGCCTGCACCATCGCGCGCAAATTGCCCGGCGTGTGGTGGTGAAACTCCATCACCTTAACAGGCGCCCCCTCGTGCAGGATCACCATTCCCTTTCTAATATCGTTTGCTGAAATTGCCATAAACGTGAATTCGTGTCTCAAAACACGAACTAGACAGTTTAGTTTGGCGACGAAGCGTTGTCTAGCGGACGTGTTTTCACTTTCCGCTTTTGTTGAACGCCAGCGGCGGCGGCTCTTCGCCCTCGGCTGGATAGCTGCGGTTTATAGATTTATAGATGTTCATGATCTGCTCGATCCACTGCTTTGCCTCGGCGTTTGACGGGTCATGCTTCAAAGTTCGCCTATAATCACCGAGAGCCGATGCGTACTGCCGCTTCTCCGTAAGTGCGGTCGCGCGCTTTAAATATGCCGCACCGAGTGCGAGCTTTAACTTGTCATCCGCGGGTTTTGCAGTTAAAGCCTTCTCAGCCGATTCGATCGCAGCATCAAATTCGCTCGTATCAAAAGCATCGCCGCTCTGCGTCCATTTAGAACCGGACGGCGGCGCGCCCGACGGCATTTTGTTCTCGGACGAGTGAGCGATCGCCGTCTGCGCTTTTTCGGGCGAAGAGCTGGTGTTCGCCGTAGTTGAGTTCTGCGGCATAGGTCGATTGGTATCGCATCCAAACGCAAAGAAAACGGCTGCGAAAATCAGTATCACTTTCATATATCTACTTTTTATCAATATACGGCCTCGATTGCACTACGTAAATTCGGTTTCCGATAAGGCCCCATTCGATATCTTGTTCCTTTCTGCCGCCAAATGCACTGCGAATCCTGACCGCCGCTCTTGCAAGCGAGCGCGCCTGAGCGTCGTTCAAGACACGTTTTGTCGCGGTTGCGGCACATTTGTCCGCAGTGATCTTTAGATCGCCGTTCTCGTCAAACGCGAGCGCGTTCTCTTGTTGCGAGAGCGTCATCACGACGACCGAGTTCGACTTCGGGTTAAACAATATCTGTTCCGGAACCCCGGCGTTATCCACGACCTTCGAATTGTGACCGCACACAGCGCTGATATAGATCGCGTTCTTATTGCGATCGTCAAACGGGTCCTTGGTGATCATCACACCGCCGCGTTCCATATCGACGCCTATTTGAACTAGCGCCGACATATAAACATCACTCTGGCTGATGTAATTTCGCACTCGCGCTTCGTAGGCCTGGAAGTTCCAGATCGACGCCCAAACCCTCTTTATGCCCTCGATAAGTTTGTCCTCGTCGCGAACGTTTGCCGCGCTCGAATACAGACCGGCACCGCTGAAATTCGGCAGATCCTCGCTATTAGACGAGCTGCGAATAAACACAGGCTTTGCGCCAAGCTGCGTCCTCCATTTGTCGACGACGGCGCTGCGCAGCTCGTCATCGAACTTCGCGGCCTGAATCTTCTTGCGAAACTCTTCCAGCTTTTGACGGCGATAACGCGGATTGTGAACAAAGTCATTTTCCTCCATCAACTGCTCGATCGTCTTGTCAAAGCCATGCCCGCGCATAAATTTGTCGTACCAGTGATACGGTATCGAAAAGCCGTCGGGAATCGTTACGCCCGCGACGCGACGCGCCATCATTTCGCCGAGATTCGCCGCCTTTGCACCATAACGCACGCTGTCGCGTGCACGCATCTCACTTAAACCCGCGAGCTTTGTCGTCTTAAGATCGCTCGGCGGAATCTGCTGGTCGGGGGACTTGAAGGACGTTCGAATGTCGTCCTGCGTTGCGCGCTCGAACGTGTAATCGGTGAGGTTCGCCTCCAACTTGAAAACAAAGGTGTCGAATTCGCGAAACAGGCGGTCGGCGTCCTTGATGTAAACATTCGGTATGTTCCAGCCCTTGGCCAGAATATTTACGTGAGACAGCGGCGAGGACGGGCGCGCGACGATGATGCCGCGAACAGGCGGAAGAGTCAACGGCAGCTCTTTGAGCACCAGTATTTCGTTATCGCCGATCTCGACCGTGTCGTCCAGTTTGTCGATGATGTGCAGACGGCCGACAGCCTTTCCCGTGTTTAGCGCAAGATAAACCTGGTGGCGATTTAGCTCATCCTGAAGCACGCGGTCGATGCCGATCTTTGCAGTTGCGTCTTCCTGGCGAAGCGAATTCGGCTTGTAGAAAACTTTTTGAAAAAAGGTCTTTGCGATCGTCTCGTTTGCGGTCCTTATCATCGCCGGGGTGGCGAGATCGCCCTCCCACAGTTCCCACGTAAACTTTTCGACGGTCTTTTGCCACGCGATCGTGCCGACGATAAAGCGGCGATCTTCGTCGATATAAACGGGCTTGAAAACATCCGCGCCGCGCGGCACAAGGTAAGTCGCAAGCAAGAAATCTTTATGAAAGCGGTACTTTTGCGAATTGACGTAATAGATCTTATTCGACGAACGACGATCGATCACAAACATCGCGTGCGGCAACACATAGGGCGTTCCCTGATGATAGGTGCGCGCGAGCGAATCGAAATCAGCTTGCGTCAAAATCCGCGGCAGAGAATTCTTTTTCGAATCCGGCCGCTTGTCCATCGCCCCCGCGGGCTCGCGCGTCGGCGACGGTTTGCGCGACATTTGTGCATGGACGACCGAGAAAGCGCCGACCCCGATCATTGCACCCACGACTAACGTGAAACACGCTGATCTTAAACGATCTATTCGATGTCTGCTCATCTAGAATTTGATGTATTTCACCACCATAAA
>JBJXFZ010000108.1:0-66121 GCA_046154245.1 Pyrinomonadaceae bacterium | reverse complement strand
CTATCTTTATTTTTCGCCCACCAATCGGCTTTGATTTCTTCGCCCAAATCTTCGATGCTTTCGTCAAAATCCGCCTTGCGAACCAAATATTCGAGCCGAATCTTTTCAATCAAATTGAGCAAAAATTCCTTATCAACCAAATTTTTATCAATCGAAATTAGGAATTTATCGTTTGTAGTTTGTAAATCAATTACTTGCATAAATCTACCTCAAACCAAATTGTAGCACTCGATTCGGGATTTCGGAAAGCGTTTTGGTGATTCAGTGGCGGATTGAAAAGGTCTGGAACAAGGCTTGAGCCGAATAAACAAAGAATAAATCAAATTCCGAATAGCATCAGACGGAAGCAAAAGGCAAGATTGTCCCGATTCATCGGGATTGATTTCGGCTAAAGCCTTTGATTGCAATTACAGGTCCGTCCGTCTTATGCGGACGGCAATTCATAAAGCAAAACCTTTCAATTCACCAGACAGACTCAATCTGGTAATAATAATCAGCAAAAATCAACAAATAAACGTATGGAACTAAAAGTAATAGAACGACACGAAGACAAAAGCAAACAAATTTTCGATACGCCCGACTGCCAACAACTGTTGAATGTTTATGAGGACTTTTACCCGCAAATCGGATTTAATCTGCCTTGGGTCGGTTATTTTGTTATTCGGGAAAAAAGAATCGTCGGTTGTGGCGGTTTTGTCGGACAACCGCAAGACGGAAAAGTTGAAATTGCTTATTGGACTTTCAAAGACTTTGAAGCTCAAGGCGTGGCTTCGTTTGCTTGCAAAGAATTGGTTTCAATCGCTCATCGGACAGACCCGAATGTTACAATTACAGCCAAAACCAAACCCGAAAATAACGCCTCAACAAAAATTTTAGAAAAGAACGGCTTTATTTTCAAAGAAATTGTGCAAGACCACGAAATTGGCGATGCCTGGCTCTGGACATATCAAAAGAAAGCCTAGCAGAAAAAGCACTCGCAGTCGGAATGGCGGAGAAGGCGGAGGAGTTTAAGGCGACAGGAAGCGAGATTTATCACAGGAATTTGCTCTGATGGAGCGAAAGAACATCATTAAGATCGGATTCCCCGTTATTCCTTTTTGTCCTTCAACTGATATTCGTTTGCAAAAGTGATGCGTGTTGCGTCCGATGGATGAGAACTGCGAAACAGCATAAAGAAAAGGCTTGGATCCGGCATGCGGAGTTTTGATTTGGCAGTCCAACTTCGCGCCATTTCCGCGAGCACCTCGTTTTCGTGCGTGAGTTCCAAACCATAGCGGTCAGCTTCAAATTCGACGTGCTGTCTAAACAGATTGATCGGCGGCAGAGCGATCAAGAACATAATATTCAAAGCCAAGATCATTAAGGGTAACGCAGCGGGCTGACTAATGGAGGAAAACCCAAGTTGGTTTGAAGCTCTTTGAATTATCGCTTTGCAAATCCGATCGACGAGCCAAAGGCCCGCCAAGACGATAAATGTAAAAACCCCCCAACCGAGAAGGTTATCGTCTTTGACGAAGTGTTTTGCTTCATGAGCGACAGTCTGGATCGTCCAACTCTCGGGGTAATTTTCAAGCAGCCCTTTGTTCAGCAGGATCAAACGCGTCGGGCCCAGCCCTGAGACATGCGCGATCTCGCACTTATCAAACGGCTCACAGTTCTCTAAAACGATCGAATCTCTCGGTATGCCTACTCGATCCGCGAGTGCGGATATTTTGACTTCTGTAGGTGTCTCGCCAAGTGGTCCGTAGTTTTTTGTAAACGGCTCGCAGACCAAAAAGGCAAGAAAAAGAAGCGAAAAAACACCGGCTGTCCAAAGCCACCATTTCTTTGGACTCTTGTTTATTAGCCAAAAAACAAACAGAGCTGCTAAAACCGAGAAAATGATCAATGGCATCGATCCCAGAAGCTGATCAAATATCCATTGCAGAACGGGCACGCGGGCGTTGTTCTCCAGTTGGTTTCGCGTGGCAGTGCGAACGCGTTCTAATGGTAATTGGACGAGCGAGTTGATGATGAAGAAGATCGCCGCGAGTATTACAAAGGTGAGATACTTACCCCACCGCTGGAACTTATTTGAGATCCGCGTTCCTAATCCGAAGATCAGGAACACTGCCGGCAGCAATAATGTTAGGATTTGGTTAAATCCCCAAACGATATTGCTGATGTTATGATAGTCAACCGCTTGCTGCGTCGGCGCAGGGATTGCAACCGGATTAGATAATACAGATGAGCCGCAAAGATGGATAAAAATTCCAAACGCTAATATTCGCGGTCGAAGAAGGACTGTCGTAACAACTGAAACCGATTGAAAATGTCTCATGGAATTACCTGCCCGACTCTATATCTCGTTGGTTAGGTATTCTGTTCCGTAAAAACTTTAGCGTAATGAGAAAACTTATCATTCTGGGAAGTTCAAGAAAAGACGGCGATACGAAAAGAATTGTAGACGAGCTAATCAGTATTTCCGACTGGGATCTTATTGATTTGAACGATTACGATTTCGGCTATTACGATTACGAACACAAAAACTTGGACGATGATTATCTTGACTTGATGCGAACAATCATCGCCAATTATGATGTTTTGATATTTGCGACGCCTGTCTATTGGTATGCAATGAGCGGAATCATGAAAGTCTTTTTTGACCGCATAACCGATTTGCTTGACGAAGAGAAAGAGCTTGGCAGAAAACTTCGCGGCAAGAGTATGGCGGCGATAAGTTGTTCTATTGGTGACAACTTAGGCGAATCTTTCTGGCTGCCTTTTTCTGAAACTGCAAGATATTTAGGGATGAGCTATTTGGGTCACACTCACACGATCGTAGGTAACGACGAAACCGAAAATTTGAAACAGTTTGTTTCAAAAGTGGAAAAACACTCGCCGTAGTTATGGCGGAAACGGCGAAGGAGTTCGTGGCCACGGGAAGTAGAATTTATCACAGGAGTTTTGCCGCAAGACACAAAAGAGCATAACCAGAAACTTTCGAGATCGTATTTTGACGGGACGAGCTTTAGGTTTCGACCTTTTTAACTGACAATATCGCTGCATCCGGCTAAAGTCGATCCGAAAAAAAACTGTTCCTTTTTTTTCACCCTCACGTGTAAAATCGTAAATGGTTGTTCCCATAACTCGATTCGTTTCACTTTCACGTCTAAAGGAGAATCCGTATGAACCCCATTTTTCGGTATTTAGTTTTTACATTAATCATAAGTTTTTTTGTCTTGGCAGATTTGATCAAAGCTGCTCCCGGAGACCTCGATCTAACTTTTTCAGACGACGGGTTCACGTTTGATCTTCTGGGTTCAGGTAACGTTGACGATGCCTATGCAACGGCTATCCAACCGGACGGTAAAATTGTCGCTGTCGGAGAATCTATGATCGGCAGCGTACGGGGTTGCAGCGTCGTGCGGTATAACACCGACGGTTCGCTTGACAACAGTTTTGACGGTGATGGTAAAGCGTATGCTTTTCTGGACGGGAGCTTTTCATGTCGAGATGTAGCAATTCAAACCGATGGAAAGATTGTTGCGGCAGGTGATAACCGCAATGGACTTTTTTTTGCATTAGTCAGATTCAGCTCTGACGGCTCCCTGGATGCATCATTCGGAAATGGCGGCAGAGTAACAACGCAGATCTCTTTCTATAACAGTGCAGCCGCAGTCACAGTTCAGACCGATGGCAAGATCGTCGTAGCCGGTCAAAGCAGTAGTGAGACTTACGGCGGTTCTGCTTTCGCGTTGGTCCGCTATAACTCTGACGGGTCAACCGATGACACGTTCGGGTATTTCGGTCGGGTTGTGACTAGAGTTTTGGGCTTTCATGACGTCGCAAACGACGTGGCAATTCAGTCCGATGGCAAGATCGTCGCAGCCGGTTTCAGCTCCAACGCGCGCCTCCAAGAGGCTCTCTATCTCGATTTTGCTTTGGTCCGATATAACACGAATGGCTCCCTCGATACTTCATTCGGCGGAGACGGCAAAGTAACAACTAAGGTTCAAGGCCCTCATGACATCGCGAACGCAATCGTAATTCAACCTGATCACAAAATTGTCGCGGCCGGTTACAGTTGGAACGGCGAGAGGTACGATTTTGCAGTTGCCAGATACAACGGAAATGGCTCACTCGACCATGAGTTCGATAGGGATGGTAAAGTTACGACTGTGATTGGAGGCTCCGACAGCCTTGCAAACGGCGTTGCGATTCAAAACGGCGATCGCATTGTTTTGGTCGGTCAAAGTCGTCACGACAAGGGTTACAACCGTTTTGCATTGGTCAGATACGATCCATATGGATCTCTCGACGCTTCATTCGGAGTGGGCGGCATAGTCACGACTCGGGTTTCAGTTTCAACCGATATAGCAAGAGATGTCTCGATTCAAACCGACGGTAAAATTATCGCGGCTGGCCAGGGCGGTTCTGATTTTGCATTAGTTCGCTACGGCACCGACGGCGCGATTGACACTTCATTTGATAACGACGGTGTGGCTACAACCAATATCGGCGCGACTCAGTCGTGGGCTCCTGCCGTGGCGATCCAAGCCGATGGAAAAATCGTCGCGGCTGCGGTACTCCATATTGGTTTAACCAGCGATTTTTCGGTAGTCAGATACGACGAAAACGGCTCGCTCGATAATTCGTTCGGAAGTGGCGGCGTAGTTACAACGCCGATCTTGAGTGATGATGACCGCATAACTTCCGTTGCAGTTCAAGCTGATGGCAAGGTTGTTGCGGCCGGTTCCAGTGGTAACGGCAACGGTCACGAATTTGCCCTGGTTCGATACAACCCAGACGGCTCACTCGATACTTCATTCGACGGTGACGGTAAGGTCACTACACAGGCTTTAAGCTCGTCTAGCGTAGCAAACGCTGTCGCGATTCAAACCGATGGCAAGATCGTCGCGGTAGGTGGTAGTTTTGCCAGTTCGAGTTATGACTTTGCACTAGTTAGGTACAACACCGATGCGTCACTCGACTCATCATTCGGAATTGGTGGCAAAGTTGCCACGCAGATTTCGACTGGTTTCGACAACGCGTCCGCCATCGCAATTCAATCGGACGGTAAACTCGTCGTAGCGGGTTACAGTTCTAGAGGTTTGTATAACGATTTTGCATTGGCGCGTTACAACACAGACGGTTCACTCGATACTACATTTGACGGCGACGGAACAGTCACAACTCCGGTCTTAAATACGTCCGATCAAGCATACGCGGTTGCAATTCAATCCGACAGCAAAATTATCGCGGTTGGCGCCGCGTATAATGGATTGTCTTCTGATGATTTTGCATTGGTCAGATATAACACGGACGGATCTCTCGATACTTCATTCGACGGCGATGGCAAAGTCACAACTCATTTTTTTGGCGACGACCATGCAAGAGGCGTGGCTGTGCAGACGGATGGCAAAATTGTCGTGGCCGGCAATAGCAACGGAAACGATCTTGGCGATAATTTTACATTGGCTCGCTACAACCCAGACGGCTCACTTGACAGTTTGTACGGGACAAACGGAAAAGTAACCTTTAATTTTTTTCAGAGTTCCACCAGTTCTATCCGCGGGATGGCCCTAGATTCACATGGCAGAGCCGTCGTCGCGGGCTGGCTCGGGGGAAATATTGCGGTCGCGAGATTCTTGGGCGATGTGCAACTGTCGAAGGACGCGTCGAGACCGCAAACGGGCACGGAATAACTCGGAAACGCCGTCGTCAGCGTCACAGCAAGGAGATACGTCTTTGCCAAGCCGACTCGGCAGATCAACGTTAACGGGAACGTCAACGATCTAATGTTTACAGCAACAGAGTGAAGGCCTCCAATGTTCTGGCGTAGTCCCCTCTACGCGCGCAATCGAACGTGTCTAACAATGAACAACGACATCAGAGCATACAACGATTCGCTGATCGCAGATGACAAGGCGATTTGCGATAAGCTGGTTGAGATAATCGATGGTAGTTTGCCCGAGGCCGAGAGTAAGATCTGGCACAGGCATCCGGTTTGGTTTTTGGACGGCAATCCGATCGTCGGTTACAGCCGGCTCAAGGCGGGCATTCGTTTGATGTTTTGGAGCGGCGCAAGTTTTGACGAGGAAAAACTACGGCCGGGAACAGGTAAATTCAAAGATGCGTCGGTACTTTTCAACTCCGCGAGTGAGATAAACACCAACGATCTAAAACGCTGGCTCAAAAAGTCAAAGACGATCCAGTGGGATTACAAAAACGTCGCAAAGCGGCGTGGCGTGCTCGAGAGGCTGAACTGATGTTTTCGTTGCTGCTGCGCAATCTGTTTTTCACGATCTTACAGCCCGGCGTAGTCGTCGTTCTCCTCCCGTACCTGATCCTTAGATACACGGGGCGCGAGTTGCTGCCGTCCGATCTTGGAGCAACACACTTTGTCGGTGCGGGATTAATGGCGGCGGGGGCAGCGGTTGCGCTAACGTGCATTTTGCGCTTTGCGACCGAGGGCAAGGGGACGCTCTCGCCGCTCGACCCGACAAAACAGCTCGTCGCTCGCGGTCTTTACAAATACTCTCGAAACCCGATGTACCTCGGTGCAATGCTGACGTTGGCCGGCGAAACCTTATTCTGGTGGTCACTCGCTCTCGTGATCTACGCTGTAGTTGTTTTTATCGCGTTTAATCTCTTCGTGCTTCTACACGAAGAACCTCGCTGCAGACGCGATTTCGGCGATGCGTACACCGAATACTGCCAAAATGTGCGTCGATGGTTTTGATAGCGAGAACCTACCTAACAAACGCAGACGGAATTGGTTTATCGCTGCCCAAGCCGAACTGAACTACCTCTGCCGCACCGGATTGTGATTTCAAAGTCCACCAGACGCCGTTGCGATAGATGGCGGCGTCGACGAGGCCATCGCCGTCATAGTCGGCGGGTGTTGGGATATCACCTGAGACGCCGAACTGAAACGCTGCGAAGCCTTGTGTTGAGCGCAGCAGATACCAAATACCGTCGCGATAAACCGCGATATCGGTTTTGCCATCACCGTCATAATCCTCAGGAACGAGCACATCATTTGCGAGACCGAAGTTAGTTACGGTAAATTGTCCGGTCGAGCTTCGGCTGATCCACCAGTTGCCGTTTCGGTAAATTGCAGCGTCAGTGCGACCGTCGCCGTCATAGTCGTCCGCAACGGGCTTGTCGCCGTTAGTTCCCCACGGGAGGTATGTGATATTGCCCTGCGGATTTCCCATCGAGGCGCGATAATAAAAAACGCCCTGCGCTCCGCTGCGAAAAACGGCGACATCGGCCTTGCCGTCGGCGTCCCAATCGCCGCCAGTCGGCACGTCGCCCGCTAGGCCGAAATTCTCGATGCGAAGTGTAGCATTGAAGCTGTTCAGAATATAAAAGTTGCCATCCGACGGCCGCCAAACTGCGACATCGGTTTTAAGATCGCCGTCGTAATCGGCGGGCGCAAGTACGTCGGTTGAAAGTCCCAGTTGCAGAGATGTATAGCCCGACTGCGAACGAAGCAGATGCCAGACACCATCCGACGGACGAAAAACCGCAATATCGGAACGTCCGTCAGCATCGAAATCGAACGCGGGTTGTGTAACAGCAATCGGCTGCCAATCGAGTCCCCCGACACTGCCGCTGAAGGTGGTTTCGTCAAAAGTTTGCACGGAACTACCGTCTGAATTTGAAACGTAAAGGCGACTTGGTTCGTTAAACTGCGTCAGAAAGTTCGTGTACACGATCTTTGTGCCGTCTGGCGAGTACGCTCCCAGATAACGGCCCAATAAAGTGCGACCTGTACCGTCCACATTCATTGTCCATGTCCTGGGGATTTGGGCAAAAAGGTCCGTAGTATAGCTGAAAATGATCTTCGAACCGTCGGGCGAATATGATAGGCCCCTATAGGTCTGACTGGGAACATCGGGAGGGCCCGGAATCTGCTGCTGGTTCGAGCCGTCGACATTCATAGTGAACAGGTTCCACGGGCTAGCGGTATTATTCTGCACACGGCTCACATAGAGGATCTTTTGCCCGTCAGGCGAAAATGTGGGATCGAACTGATCGCCAGCATCGTTCGTCAGACGCACTTGATTCGAACCGTCGGCGTTCATTTTATAGATCTCACTGTTGCCGTCGCGGTTGCTGGCAAACACGATAGTTAAGCCATCTGGTGAATAGGACGGCCAAAGGTCCGCCGCGGCGTTATTCGTTAACCGAATCTGATTCGTGCCATCGCCGCTCATGCTATAAATTTCATTGTTGCCGTCACGGTTGGTGTAAAAAACGATCCTTCGGCCATCTGGAGACCAGTTCGGATCCCTATCGAATGCCCCAGGAATTCGGGGGATGTACCGGTAACCCGTGCCGTCAGTATTTATCAGTTGGATAAACCCACCGCGGTCGTAAACGATCTTCCCGTTCCTCACGCAATTGCTCGCCTGACACGCTGCCGGCACCTCGAAACTTTTAACGTCATCCGTTTTTGCGGAGACGGTAAAAAAATAAACGCTGCCAAAAACTGCCATCAGCGCACCGAAAAGGCTCGTCAAACGACGAACCGAATAAAACTGTGAGCCGTAACGCATAAATTCCGCCCCCAAATTGTGAAATCGACTTTTCAGCTAATATTAGTCTCATTTGCGGCCAGATTACAAGTTATTTAACGACCGCAAGCAAGTGTCAAACCGTCTCTCCATTCGTAATCTGTAAATTTGAAATTAGCAGTCGATTTACTAAACTTGCCCAAGTGACGCCTGAGCAAATCATCGAGCCTGAGATCAAGCAGCAGACATTGCGACCGCACGAGCGGCAGAGCTCGAGTTGGGACATACGCAACGCGCCGAGGAATTACGCGGCTCTGGTCGCGTATCAGATTTTGAGCGCGGCGTTTTCGTTCGGTGCGGTTTGGCTGATCACGCGCCATCTGGGTTCTGAGGGTTACGGCGGGATCGTCGCGATCATCGCAGCATCGCAGGTGGCGCAGGTTTTTATAAATTGGACGAGCACGGCCGTCGTACGATTTGGCGTCGACGAGTTTGTCGAGACTGAAAAGATCTCGCGCACGTTCTGGGTGCGATTGCTCGTGCTAATTGTAAATTTAGCGGTTGTCGTCCTCATCTCACGATTGTGGTTCCCGACCCTCGCCGACTGGCTCAAGCTTCAGAGCGAAACATTTTGGCTCGTCATCGCGCATTTTGCGGTAACCGTTCTATGGATTCACGTGCAGATGAGTTTGCAGGCCGCGAAATTGCCGCGCATTCAGGGTCTTCTGCAGATGATCGAGCGGCTGTTGATCTTCGCCGGGGTTTTCACGCTGACTGCGGCTGCAAATCTGAAACCATCGTTAGCGATGCTCTGTTACATCATCGCTCCGGCGGTGATGATCTTGGCAGGATTATTTAAGCTAAGGCATTTTATAAGTGCTCGTTTCGATATCGATCGCGCGTTCGTTCGCAAAATTGTTGCTTATTCCGTTCCGCTGCTGCCGTTTTCGCTGGTCGGGTATTTCTCCGGCAGTTACGTCGACGCGATCTTTATATCGAAATTTCTGTCGACCCAAGATCTCGGTGTCTATTCGCTTGCCACGCAGATCAACGGAACTGCATTGCAGCTACCGACAATCGCAAACACGCTGCTACTGCCGCTGTTTGTCACGATGCAGCGTGAAAACGACAATCAGCGAAGCGCCAACTATTTTCGAAACATCCTGCCGTCACTTACGCTGGTTTGGGGACTAACCTGTACGGTGTTAGCGTTCATCACATATTTCGCCATTCCGCTTTTCTTTCGTGAGGAGTTCCGGGCCGCGGCTGCACCGCTATGGATATTGCTCGCGGCCTCGACGATCGCGATGCCGGTCGCAATCGGCTACTCTGTTCTTTCCAACGCGACGTCGACAACGTATATTTCATTGATTGCAGGCGTACTTGCGGCCATTACAAACATCATCGCGAATTTCGTCCTGATCCCTCGCCACGGTCTTGCGGGGTGTGCCGCCGCAACGGCCGCGGCATTTTTTGTAAGTGCCGCCACCTTCGCCGTCCTGATCAGGCGCAACCTGAAGTTGCCGTTATCGTGGACCGCTGCGGCGTTCTTGCCATGCATTGCTGGAGCGGCTTCACTTTTCATTCTGCAAAGTCCGTGGCTTGGGCTGGCAGTTTGTGTGGCCTTGAGTTTTCTTATAGCTTATTTGCAGAGGGATTCATTGAGGAAAACTTTTGTTTTCGTAAAAACTTTCAAGGCAGCGTAGCCGCAAATAACCGATGCTTAAGATGTACAACAAACAGGATCACGCCGGCAACACGCCCGACTTTTGGGAAGACAACTGGGCGGCAGGCGAGTTCGAGAAAGCCGTTTCTTTTTGCGCCGTCGATCCGTTGCGACCACTATTTGAAAAATATCTCCGGCCCGATTCGCTTATTCTCGAAGGCGGGTGCGGAATGGGACATTTGTTGGCCTATTATTCCGACTTGGGATTTGAAGTTGTAGGTCTTGATTTCGCTGTGCAAACCTTGAGAAAACTTCGTGCGAAGAGACCGGAACTCAAAGTCTGTGGTGGCGACGTATCTCATCTGCCGTTCCGCGATAAGGTGTTCGATTTGTATTACTCTGGCGGTGTTGTTGAACATTTCCAAGGTGGAGCCGATGAATCGCTTCAAGAAGCCGTCCGAGTATTAAAGGATGACGGCATTTTTCTTGTCAGCGTTCCGTACTATAGCCCTTTGCGCAGGGTGTTGAGGCCGATCAAAGAGGGTTGGATCGTAACAAATAGGGTGGAGGAAGACCTGAACGAGCCGTTTCAAGATAGAAAATTTTTCCAGTATCTTTACCGACCGAATGAGTTCGAGAAAATGTTGGCGGCATCAGGTCTCGTTGCGATAGAGAGGCAGGGATACTCGGTATTATGGGGGCTTGACGAAATACCGTTCATACGTGTTGTTGGTAGTCCTCAGCCCTCTATATCAGACGTGACAACAAACAAGAGCGTTGAGCCATCTCCAGAAACGATTGCACTTTCTAGCCATGCATCATTACTAAAACGTCTACTCGTGAGTGAAGACGATTCAATCCCATTATTGGGGCTCGGCGTAAAAGTAATGCGGTGGGCTGCGGCAAACATGATGATGTATGTATGCAAAAAGAACCAATGAAAATCTGCCATTTTTGTTCATCCCACTTTGATGCTCCGTATTATTCTTATCTAGGAAGACATCTCTCGAGTAAGGAAGTCGAACAGTTCTTCGTAACCTTAAACGCCCCGGAACGTCCTGCGTGGCTTCGAGAATCGCCTAACATTGAATATCTGTCGTTGGGAATTCGATCGCGCCTATTTTATCCGCTGGCCATCTGGAGATTGTCGCGATTTTTGATAGGGAACAAAATCGACCTTATTCACACACATCTTTTTGACGCGGCTCTGATAGGGCTTGCTGCTGCCCGTCTTGCTGATACACCGGCAAAGATCGTATCGCGCCATCACCTTGACGACGGCGCACTGACGGGGACGAGATTTCACGTTGCTCTTGATAAGTGGTCAAATGAAAAAGCTGATCTTGTGGTCGTTCCTTCAAAAGCAACACGCAGCTACATGATAGATGTCGAAAAGCAGACCGGAGAGAATATCCGTGTCGTGCCATACGGGTTCGATTTTGATCTACTCGACGCAACGGGCGAAGACGGGCAGCGAGTGAGAGATGAATTTGGGCTCGAGAATAGTTTCGTAATCGGTTGTGTGGGTCGTTTTGTTGAAAATAAGGGACATAAATATCTTTTTGAGGCAGTAAAAAGGCTCGTAGGTGAATTCGCTCACATTCGAGTTTTCATACTGGGGAGTGGTGACAGAACTTCACTCGACAAAAGCATCGAAGAACTTGGCATTAGAGGGAACGTAATTTTTGCGGGCCACCGAACCGACGTTCCTGCCTGCATGAGAGCTATGGACCTGCTCGTCCACCCTTCGCTTTCGGAATCTTTCGGGCAGGTCATCGTTGAAGCAATGTGTGTCGGAACGCCGGTAGTTGTTACCTCAGTCGGCGGTGTGCCGGAGATCGTTGCAAATCGTGAAACCGGAATGATCGTCGAACCTCGGAATTCAAACGCATTACGGGACGCAATTGCTGAAGTTATCGTGAATTCTGATCTTCGAATTAGACTTAGCGAAAACGGCAAAAAAAGCGTTCACGAAAATTTTAATGTTCAACGGTTTATTGATCGACAGTGGAAATGTTACGCGGAGCTTTTCGATAAGGAATAATGCCGGTTTCTGAAAGATTTCAGGGTGCGAATGTGATCGAGGCGGGTAGGCTTTCGCCATATTGGGGTGAACACGCCGCGCGCTATCTATTTGCACTGCGACAGGTCGAGGGCAAAGATGTTCTGGACATTGCCTGCGGAACGGGTTACGGGTTGGCGTTTTTGAGAGCGAGAGCGAAATCTGTAACCGGTGTCGACGTTGATATTGATGCGGCGCGCGAAGCCTTGAGTGAATGCGATACTGATAGCGTGCATGTTCTGCTCGGTGACGGCACGAACCTACCGTTTAATGACGAGAGTTTTGACGTTGTTACGTCATTTGAAACTTTGGAACATCTGCATGCCCGGCGCGAGTTTTTAGCCGAACTTAAAAGGGTTTTGAGGACGGGCGGAACGCTTATTTTATCAACGCCTAACGCGAACTACACAAAACCCGTTAACGGTAAACCATCAAACCCGTTTCACATTTTTGAATACAAACCCGACGAGCTGAGGGCTGAACTTGAAGATCATTTCTTGATCGAGAGCTTTTTAGGCCAAACCTTAGATGACGCTATAAAGATCCCACCATTCGAGGATGCGCAAAATCGTCTTTCGAAAGACCTGGCAACGCAAACAAATCTCTTTGGCTGGAAAGTTTTTAACAAGCTTCCGTTAACCGTGCGAGAAAGTTTAAGTCAGGCGATCTGGAAAAAACCGTTCTATCCGGTGGAGAGCGACTATCGATTTAGCGCTGAGACAATCGAGTTCGCCCCTGTTCTTGTGGCGGTTTGTCAAAAAAAATGAAGCCGCTCGTAAGCGTCATAATTCCAAATTACAACTATGCAAACTACGTTTGCGAGGCGATCAACAGTGCCCTCGATCAAACCTACGAGAATCTCGAAATTATCGTGGTCGACGATGGGTCGGCGGACAACTCGGCAGAGATATTTAAAGGCTACGGAGATAAGATCACTACGATTTTTCAGCAGAATGCCGGCGTTTCAGCAGCGAGAAATAACGGTGTTAAGCACAGCTCGGGTGAATATGTGGCTTTTCTAGATGCAGACGATTTTTGGTTGCCGCAAAAAATTGAAAAGCAGGTCAACCTTTTCGAAAGTGAAAAAGATCTGGGACTCGTTCATGTCGGCGTGGAAGAGATCGATGCAAACGGCAATATGTTACGCACAAGACTCGACGGAATGTCGGGCGCGGTGTCGCGCGAATTTCTGTTGTTCGAACGCTCCGTCGTTTTGGGTGGCGGAAGCGGTTTTGCGCTGCCGCGCCGAATTTTTGATGAAGTTGGTGGCTTTGATCTAGATCTTCAGACGTCTGCAGATTGGGACCTGTTTTTTCGCGTTAGCAGAGCTTACAATATCGGCTTTGTACCTGATGTATTGCTGAAATATCGCATTCACGGCTCGAATATGCATGGCAACATAAAGCGGATGGAGCGAGAGATGTTGTATGGTTTTGAAAAGGCGTTCGCCGATAAATCGGCCGATATTCAACGTATCAAGCGCAAGGCTTACGGTAACCTGCACAAAACTCTGGCCGGTTCGTATTTTCGGACGCGCGAGTATCGTGATTTCGTCCGTCATACTTTCAAAAGCCTCTATCTGAACCCGGGCAACATAGGATATTTTGCCGGATTTCCGGCTCGCCTGTTGCAAAGAAAAAGTACTCAATAATGGAAGTTGAAGAAACAAGATCGCTGGTTGACGTTTCAGAGGAAGCGCTTGCGATGCCGCGCGCGAAACACGTTTCGCTGACGACGAAATTGGCCTATCGGCTAACCGACTTGTGCAAAAAGCTCTTTGGTAGACAGCGGACATTGCGTTTCTTTCTACGCGGATCGCGCTTGTTTTGGCGTTTCGCATTCGAGATCAGCGGCGAGATCTATGACAGCCGCTTTCACAATCACGCAAAAGCGCTTTCGGAGGACATCCTTAAAAGGCACATCCTTGCAAATGGCTCGGTTATCGATGTTGGGTGCGGAGTTGGACGTTGGTGCCGGATAGCTTCGAAATATGCGGATAAGGTGGTCGGGATCGATTACTCGCAGAGTTTGATAGACGAGGCGCGCCGACGAACGCAGAAAGAAAATGTTACATTCCTGGTTGGCGACGTAACTACTGATCTGAAAAACGAAAAATTCGATCTGGCGCTGTTACTACACGTCATAGAACATCTCGACGATGCCGACCGGATCCTGCAAGAGCTGAAAAGCGTCGCGTCGAAGATCATCGTCGAGGTGCCTGATTTTGAGCAAGACTCTCTCAACTATGTTCGCCTAGAACAGAATTTAGCGTTCTACAGCGATGGCGACCACGTTCGCGAATACACGCTGGACATCCTGCAGCAGCAACTCGAGCGGAACGATTGGAGAGTGGTTGAGACATTTAAGAATGGCGGGGCGGTTTTGGCAGTAGCTGATTAACGTATGTCGTTTTGGAAAGATAAGAACTGTTTTGTTACTGGTGCGACGGGCTTCGTTGGCGCACACGTTGTAAGAGAACTTATCGAACGTCAGGCAAATGTCATTTGTCTTCAGCGCGATCCGGCGAAGGTGAATGCACTGGATCTCTTTGACCTACGCCCACGCGTCACGGTCGTTAACGGCCAACTCGGAGATCTTGCCTTGATGGAGAGCCTGATCAAGCAATATGAGGTTGAGGCCGTCTTTCATCTCGCTGCCCAGGCTCTCGTAGATGTAGCATATAGCTCTCCGCTTTTGACATTTGAGACGAATATTCGCGGTACATACTCGCTGCTCGAAGCTTGTCGGTTGGGCGAGAGTGTTAAGCGAATCGTCGTAGCTTCGAGTGACAACGCGTACGGCCCGCAGGACAGCCCGCCGTTTACCGAAGATCACCCGCTAAATGGGCTGCTTCCCTACGACGCGTCAAAAACCTGTGCGGATATTATCGCGCGCTCGTTCGCACGTGCATATGACATGCCCGTAGCCGTCACACGCATTACAAATATTTACGGCCCGGGCGACATGAACATGTCACGGATCGTACCGGGCACGATCGTTTCGGTGTTGAAGAACGAGAATCCCGTCATTCGCAGCGACGGCCGGCCGCTGCGCGACTTTGTGTACGTTGAAGATGTGTCGAGAGCATACCTGCTTTTGGCCGAAAATATCGAGAAGGCTCGCGGTGAGGCGTTCAACTTCGGCAGCGGCTCGCCCGTACAGTTGCTTGAGCTTGTAAAAAAGATAATTCACCTATCGGGTAAGGATGGCGAACTTTTTCCCACCGTCCTTCAGAAAACCACCGGCCAAGGCACGAACGACGAACGATACCTCGACCACGAGAAGGCCTCGCGAGTCTTGGGCTGGGACGCTCAATTCGATCTCGACGACGGTTTGTCACACACCATCAAGTGGTACGCCGACAACCTGAGTACTTTTATCTAAATTTCAGCCAACGCTATGGCAGATGGACAACCGAAAACACTGTACTTGTGTTACTTTTGGCTCGACACCCCACTTGTGCAGACGCAGGTCTTGCCATACTTGCGCGGACTCGTTGAGGGCGGGTTAAAAGTTTATCTATTGACCTTTGAGAGAGAGACTCTGTCGCCAAAGGAAATCGAAGAGCGGAAAAGGAAACTCGCCGACGAGGGTATTAGCTGGTATTTTCTGAGATACCACAAAACGCCATCCGTTCCCGCGACCGTTTTTGATGTTCTCAACGGCGCGAGATTCGCTCGCAGACTTGCAAAAAAGGAAGGTATAGATGTTTTCCACGGTCGCGTGCACATTCCGATGATGATGGGCTGGATCGCAAATAGATTTTTGCGTAGAAAGCCGAAATTGCTTTTCGACATACGTGGTTTTTTTCCGGACGAATATGTCGACGCGGGGATCTGGCGACGGAACAGTTTTGCCTACAAAATGGTCAAGTATTGCGAAAGACTGCTCCTTCGCGATTCGGACGGGTTTGTGACCCTGACCGAAAAGGCGCGCGGAATATTGTTTCCAGAATCAAAAGAAACGGGTTTTGATAAGGACCATCGTCCGGTCGAAGTTGTGCCGTGCTGCGTAGATCTCGCTCGATTCGAATACGCGACTGAAGAGAACCGCGCCGCGATGCGAGCAAAACTGGGTGTTGAAGATCGGCTTGTTATTGCATATGTGGGTTCGTTTGGCGGGTTTTATATGACCCAAGAAACGGCCGATTTTTACGGTGTCGCGAAAGAAAACAACGCCAAAACTTTTGCGTTGATCTTAACTCAGACACCGCGTGAGATGATCGAACCTCTTTTGAAGCAGCTCGGGTTTGGGAAAAACGATTTTTTTATCGGCACGGTTACGCCGTTTGAAGTTCCTCAGTATCTTAGTGCGGCGGATTTCGCTCTTTCATTTATCAAACCTTCGTATTCCAAGCTCGCCTCATCGCCAACCAAGAACGCCGAGTATCTGGCGAGCGGTCTGCCGATGGTTGTCAACGCGGGCGTTGGCGACACGGCTGAACAAGTCAACGAAGACAAGACAGGTGTTGTGATCGACGAATTTTCGCGTGAGAGTTTTGAAACTGCGGTTGAAGAAATTTCGCGGCTGCTGTCGGACCGCCAGTTGATAGCAAAGCGATGTCGCGAAAGCGCACGGAAAAGATTCGATCTGCATGAGGTTGGCGGCAAGCGCTATCTGAATGTTTACCGCAAGTTGCTACGAGAATAATTTAATCGGGAAAATGCGAAGCAACTATTGGTTTCCATGCAATGCAAAACAGATCTTCGCATAGATAATCCCTGATGATCGGAATTTCCGTCGAAAGCACTTCAACCAGATGCGAATTCCCGAATCTTCGCAAAGGTGCATAGAAAAATTGCCGGTTTTGAAAACCTGCTAGCTCCAAACAAACATCTAAACTTTTTCGGTTTGCCAATCCGATGTGTTGCGGATCGTCAGTCCCAGGCGTGTGTGGAATAACAAAATTTGACGGATTTTTTAGTTTTAACAAACCTTTTAATTGCTTAAACCTCAACGATAATTTCAAATAATTCAGATTCGGAGTTTTTATGACGATAGGTTGTCCGGATTTCAAAACTCGATAAACCTCTTTCAAAATATCAACTTTATCTTCGTCGGTTACATGCTCAAAAAAATCGCTACTGATAACTTTGTCAAAATGATTATTCGGAAAACCCGTGTCATTAGCATTGGTACAAACCGCTTCACCTCGTAGGCTGAATTCTTTCAGCAAGTTATTAGCAAACTCGATGCCTTTCGGGTCAAGGTCAACGCCATAAACTTCCGCACCTTGCAGACCGCAATAGGTCATTGTGCAACCGTCGGCACAACCTAAGTCAAGAATTTTTTCATCCTTTTGAGGGCTTAGTTTTAATAGGGCAACATCTCTCAACCGTAAGAAATCAAAGTTTTTTTGCCAACCTTTCAGATCTTGCCTGGTATGAGTATCGTTGCCTGCTGTTAAAAAGTAACCCCGTAACCATCCATTCTTTGGATAGTCTTCAGAATAATATTTCTGCATAACTGTAGATATTACTTTAGTAAGAGTAGAAGCTCAACTTTTTTAAATCGAGATAATAACGACACGATTAATTGATGATCATAAAAGTTTTGAGTTTGTGTAATCATCTTTCTGCAAATTGTTGAAAAAGCTTTAGAATGTTAAAACTAAGTCTTTATGAAAGCTGTAATTTTAGCAGGCGGACGCGGAAGCCGAATAAGCGAAGAGACCTTTGTAAAACCAAAGCCGATGATCAATATCGGGGACAAACCGATCTTGTGGCACATCATGAAATTCTATTCTGCCCACGGTGTGAACGACTTTGTGATTTGTTGCGGCTATTTGGGATATATCATCAAAGAATATTTTGCAAACTATTTTCTCCATACTTCGGACGTGACATTCGACCTCGAAAACAACAGCGTCGAGGTGCACCACAAGCGCGCCGAGCCTTGGAAAGTCACTCTAGTCGACACTGGCGTGGACACGATGACAGGCGGACGTTTGAGACGCGTTAAGGATTTTGTCGGCGACGAGGATTTTTGTTTTACATACGGCGATGGCTTGGCGGACGTTGATCTAAAGGCGCTGATCGAGCATCACAAAAACAGCGGAAAACTCTCGACGGTTACCGCCGTGCAGCCTCCGGGCAGATTCGGTGCTCTTGTTTTTGAAAATGATCATCTGCATGGTTTTCGCGAGAAACCCGAAGGCGAAAGTTGGATCAACGGCGGATTTTTTGTTCTCAGCCCGAAGGTCATCGATTATGTCGAGTCGGACAAAACAACCTGGGAACGCGAACCGATGGAAAATCTCGTCAAGGATGGAGAAATGTCCGCTTTTTTTCACAGCGGCTTTTTTCAACCGATGGATACCTTGCGCGATAAAAGCTATCTGGACGAACTGTGGGAGAGCGGTCGCGCGCCTTGGAAGGTCTGGGAGTAATGAGTTTTTGGAAAGGTAGAAAAGTCCTCATTACCGGACACACGGGCTTTAAGGGGAGCTGGTTGGCGTTGTGGTTAGATAGCTTGGGCGCATCCGTTTGCGGCTATTCCCTGGAGCCGGAATCATCGCCAAATCTGTTTCAAGATCTCCGCCTCGCGGAGCTTATCGACTCGAACATCGGCGATATTCGAGAGCTGGACAACTTTCAGGACGTTCTCGATAGATTCCGACCCGAGATCGTTTTTCATCTTGCGGCACAAAGCCTCGTCCGCAGATCTTACCGTTCACCGATTGAAACCTACTCGACAAATGTCCTCGGCACAGTGAATGTCCTGGACGCAATTCGCCACAGTGAGTCGGTTAAAGCGGCGATCGTTGTTACGACGGACAAGGTCTATCAGAATAAAGAAAAGACCACTGGTTATTCAGAAGGTGAACGGCTCGGCGGTTTTGATCCTTATTCAAACTCAAAAGCCTGCGCGGAACTTGTCGTTTCTTCGTATCGAGATTCGTTTTTCGGTGACCGGGACTGTCTGATCGCGTCGGCCCGCGCGGGCAATGTCATTGGCGGCGGCGATTGGTCGGAGGATAGACTGTTGCCCGATGTGTTTCGTGCACTGATCTTTGAAAAGGAACTGTTGATACGCAATCCAGATTCGGTTCGTCCTTGGCAGCACACGCTCGAGCCGCTCGCCGGATATCTATTGCTCGGTGAGAAACTATTACAAGGCGAAAGGAGATGTGCGACCGCCTGGAACTTCGGACCTCGGACTGAAGATTCAAAAGAGGTGAGTTTTATTTTGGAGCGGATCAAGCAAATGTGGGACGAAGATGTTCAATGGCAGATTGCCGATGGTGATCATCCGCACGAAACAAATATCTTAAGGCTCGATAGTACGAAAGCGGCAGATGAACTAGGCTGGCGGCCAAAGTTGGATCTAGAGAGCGCTTTGACACTGACCACTGACTGGTACCGCGACTTTAGAAACAAGGCGGATTTGAGAGATGTGACGCGAAAGCAGATCGAATTTTATGAGTCGTTATGAATGCCGTTTTTGCTCGGCGGAGTTAAAACACACTTTTGTCGATCTAGGAGCGACACCATTGGCAAATTCCTATATTAAGCCGGCGGACCTGGATAAGGCCGAGCCGTTTTTCTCGCTCCACGTGCGCGTTTGCGATAACTGTTTTCTTGTACAGTTGCCGGTGCTCGAAACGGCGGAGAATATTTTTAGCGATTATCTCTATTTTTCGTCCTATTCAAAATCGTGGCTTGAGCATTCCAAACAATACGCGGAGAAAATGACTGATCGCTTTGGTTTGAACTCAAACAGTCGCGTCGTCGAGATCGCAAGTAATGATGGCTATCTGCTTCAGTATTTTAAGGAAAGGAACATCGGTGTTTTGGGCGTCGAACCTGCAAAGAACGTCGCTGAATGCGCTATCAAAAATGGTATCGAAACCCGTGTCAAGTTCTTTGGCGAAGCGACGGCTAACTCGCTCATTGCGGAAGATCTGCAGGCGGATTTGATGGCAGCCAACAACGTCCTGGCCCACGTTCCCGATATTAATGATTTTGTAAGAGGGTTCGCAGTCCTGCTTAAGCAAGACGGAGTTGCAACTTTTGAGTTTCCGCATCTTTTGAATTTGATCGAACATAATCAGTTCGACACGATCTATCACGAGCATTTTTCGTATCTTTCGCTTACAACCGTCGAGAGGATCTTTGGCACACATGCCTTGACCGTTTTCGATGTCGAAAAGCTCACGACGCACGGCGGCTCTTTGCGCGTTTTTGCGCAACGAACCGAAACCGGAAAACATGAGATCAGACCGACCGTGGCCGATCTAAAGCGCGAGGAAGCTGAATTCGGATTGAGCAGTATAGACAAGCTGACTAACTACGATGAGCGCGTTAGGCAAACGAAACGCGACCTGGTAGCAAAGCTGATCGAGATCAAGAACGAGGGAAAAAGAGTTGCGGCTTACGGGGCGGCGGCAAAAGGAAACACGTTGCTGAACTACTGTGGGATTAAAACTGATTTCATCGATTTCGTCGCCGACGCCAACCCAAACAAGCAGGGTCATTTTTTGCCCGGCACGCGTATCGAAATCGTCTCACCCGACAAAATAGCCTCCGCGCGACCCGACTATTTGCTCATTTTGCCGTGGAATCTTGCGGATGAAATTATGAGCCAAAGCTCGTTTATCAGAGATTGGGGCGGACAGTTTATCCTGCCGATTCCAACGGTGAAAATTGTTTGATGAAACTGATCGAAACAAAACTAGAAGGCGTTTTTGTGATCGAGATGGAACCGTCATCGGACAAGCGCGGATCTTACAAAAGGGTATGGGGCAAAGATGATTTTCGCGCACTCGGTTTGGATGACGAGTTGGATAATATCGGAATTTCGTACAACAAGACGCGGGCGACTTTTCGCGGGATGCATTATCAAAAAGAGCCGTTTGCCGAATCGAAGTTGGTACAGTGCATTAGCGGAAAGATCTTCGACGTCGTCTTAGATCTGCGTCCTGCGTCGCAAACATTCGGCGAGTGGATCGCAGTTGAATTAACTGCCGACGGCAACACCGCTATGTATATTCCGAAAGGACTGGCTCACGGGTTTCAGACCTTAGAGGATGACTCACAGGTTTTGTATTTTATCTCGGCAAAGTATGTCAAAGAATCTGCGGCGGGCGTGCGTTGGGATGATGTGCGGTTCGGCATCGAACTCCCGTTGGAAATAACCGTTATCGATGAGCGAGACGCGTCTTACCCGGATTTTAAGTGAATGAAAAAAGTGATTTTGACCGGGGCGGACGGCTTTGTCGGCAGACAGGCGATCTTGCCTCTGCTCGAGCGACAGTTTGAAGTTCACGCGGTCTCTAACGTTGAGCCGCCAGACGATCTCGTTTCTGCCAGAGTGCGTTGGCACAAAACAGATCTTCTAGCCGAGGACGAAGTTAGGCGTCTGACCGATACGATCGGGGCAACTCATCTTTTACATTTTGCCTGGTATGTCGAACACGGCAGATTTTGGACGTCCGAACATAATGCCGCGTGGGTTGAAGCAAGTTTGAACTTGTTTGAGAATTTTCTCACAAATGGCGGCGTTAGGATCGTAGCGTCGGGGACTTGTGTCGAGTATGAACTCGACACCGACGATTTCTTGAATGAGGTTTCCACGCCGCTCAAGCCGCAAACACTCTACGGGCAATGCAAACTCGAATTGCAAAATAAACTAGCCGGTATAACAGGGGATTGGGCCTGGGGCAGGATCTTTTTTCTTTTCGGCGAGCACGAACATCCTGCGCGGTTGGTTCCCTCGGTAATAAATTCCCTACTCGACGGTGAATTTGCCGATTGCTCGCACGGGCGTCAGATACGCGATTTTTTGCACGTTGCCGACGTTGCCGAGGCCTTTGCAGCTCTTGTTGATTCAGACGTTCAGGGGTGCGTTAATATCGCATCCGGGGAACCAAAAACGATCAGAGAACTCGTCGACGAGGCCGCGTCAATCCTCGGTAGACGCGAAAAGATCCGTTTCGATGTTGTTCCGACATCTGAGCATGAACCAAAAAGAATCGTCGCGGATGTAATGCGGCTACGAGACGAAGTAAAATGGAAACCGTCGAGTAGTTTGCACGAGCGGCTGGAGCAGACGATCGAGTGGTGGAAAGAGAAACGCGCCATGCGTTAGCCTATGAGAATTCTTGCGATAGTTCCCTATCATCTCGATTTTTGTGCCGGACAAAGATTTCGCATCGAGCTATGGGCCCGCGAGCTTGCCAAACGCGGGATTGAGACAGAGTTCTTGTCGTTCACTAACGAGCATCTTACTGATGTCCTCTACCAGCGAGGTAAGGTCGCAAAAAAGGCGGCGTTGCTTTTCAGCGCTTTTGCCACGCAGCTCAAGAACGCCATGACGAGCGCCAAACCCGATCTCGTTTTCGTTTATCGCGAAGCCGCGATTGCAGGACCTGCGATCATCGAGAAGATCGTTCGCCGCTGGAAGGTCCCGATGGTGTACGACATCGACGAACCACTCTTTGTGCCGTACCGAAGCCCGTCGAGCGGACATCTGAATAAGCTCAAGTTCTTTTCAAAGGTCGACGATCTCTTTAAGATGAGCGACACGGTTTTTGCCGTTAATAAGGCGATCGCCGATTACGCCGGCAAGTTCAACCGCGACGTGCACATTGTGCCGATGACGGTCGATCTAGACAGATACAAACCTTCCGGGCTTAAAAAAAAGTCGAACGAGAAACCGATCATCGTGTGGGTCGGAACGAGCACAAATCAGCCAAACGTCGAGACACTGGCTCCGGTTCTGCGCCGCCTGCGCGAAAAACACGATTTCAAGCTCAGGATCATCGCAGACTACGAACAGAAGCTCGATGGGATAGAGGTAGAGTTCATTAAGTGGAGTTTTGATGACGAGGTCCGTCTGCTTCAGGAATCCGACATTGGTATCGTTCCGGTTGCCGCGAGCTCATGGAGCCCGTGGAAGTTCTTTTTCAAGACCGTTCAGTTTTTGAGCGTCGGCTTGCCTGTCGTAGGCACGG
The DNA here is from genome assembly GCA_046154245.1 of Pyrinomonadaceae bacterium. Taxonomy (GTDB): domain Bacteria; phylum Acidobacteriota; class Blastocatellia; order Pyrinomonadales; family Pyrinomonadaceae; genus OLB17. Next base: position 42,932 of record JBJXFZ010000108.1, on the reverse strand, counting down.
CGACAGGTTCTAATCTTGAGATAATCGAGGACGGAAAAAGCGGTTTTTTGGCGGAAACGGAAGAGGATTGGCACGATAAGCTGCTGCTTTTACTGAGCGATCCGGAAATGCGCCAGAAGTTTGGCTCGTATGGTAGAAGCTGCGCCGTCGAGCGATTCAACATAGAACGTCAGTACGACTTTTTGGAGCAGCGATTTAAGGAACTTGCGGCCAACAGCAACGCGCTCCCCGCCCGTCTCAAATAGAGCCACTAACATTTCTGCCGGCTGTTGGGGCCTTCGCAAAAGGTTCACACACGGTTATTACTGTTATTACTCACAAGCCGCGGCATCTCGCTGTTGTGATAACATTAGGAGTTATTTTTCTTGATCTTTTATGAGAGTTCTTTTAACCGGCGGTAATGGTTTCACAGGTCATCACGTCGCCGAGGCATTGCTGAAAAACACCGATTGGAATATCGATATCATGGATCGCCTGTCGTACGCGTCAACGGGGTATTCGCGGCTGCGCGATGTAAATTGCTACGACGACAAACGCATAAGGCATTTCTCGCACGACTTTACGCTCCCCATAATTGAGGGCCTTTGCGACGAGCTTGTCGATACCGACTACATCATCCACATGGGCGCCGAGACGCACGTCGATAACAGCATCGAGAACCCTGAACCGTTCGTTCGCTGCAACGTTTTGGGAACGATGCAAATTCTCGAATTTGCGCGTAAATGTACAAATTTAAAGAAGGTCTTCTATATGGGCACGGACGAAGTTTTTGGCCCTGCGGACGCCGTGCTCGTGCCGAACGGGTTTAAGGAATGGGATCGATACAATTCGACAAATCCGTATTCGGCCTCTAAGGCGGGCGGCGAAGAGCTTTGTCTCGCGTGGGCAAACACGTACGGCACGCCGGTCGTCATCGGCCACACGATGAACATTTTCGGCGAACGACAGCATCCGGAAAAATTTATCCCTAAAGTTATCAGAGCCGTGCTTACCGGCGAGAAAGTCTATATCCACGCCGACAGCAGCCTCACGGTTTCGGGTAGCCGCTTTTGGATACATGCCCGTAACGTCGCGCAGGCGATCCTGTTCTTGCTCGAAAAAGGTGAGAACCGAGATAAATACAACATCGTCGGCGAAAAAGAAGTCTCAAACCTCGATATGGCGAAGTTCATCGCCGAGGTCCTGGGAAAACCGCTCAATTACGAGATGGTCGATTTTCATTCGAGTCGCCCCGGCCACGACCTGAGATACGGCCTCGATGGGACGAAGCTCAAGGAGATGGGTTTCACGTATCCGAAGACCTTTGAGGAAAGCTTAACGAAGACCATTCAATGGACTCTCGAAAGCCCCAAGTGGCTCGAGATAGGTGACGCGGCGTAGGCAACCCGTCGAGCATGCAGGGGACAAGGCCTAACATCGAAATTATTCCGGGCCTGCCAACGCCGAAAAATACGGAGTAATCGGACTCGTCGGGATAAAACCGGAGCTGTGGCAAAATACAGCCAGGCCCGCTCCTTAATGGGCATCGAAACCCAACTATTTGCTCGCCCGTCAGCGTAAATACTACAATAATCAGTGTTGAGGAAAACGGTCGGCAGTAGAAAATAACAAATGGAAAAGTCGAGTGTTTTAGTAACTGGCGGAGCCGGGTTTATCGGTTCGCACATCGTTGATGCGCTTGTTGAGCAGGGTCACGATGTTCGGATATTCGATTCCCTGGTCGAGCAGGTCCATGGAAACAAGTTACCGGAGCATCTAAATCGGGGTGCTGATTTTGTCAGAGCCGATCTTTGCGATGCTGAGACGGTGGCGACTGCACTCGATGGCATTGACGTTGTCTTTCATCAAGCCGCCGAAGTTGGGATCGCACAATCGATGTATGAGATCGTGCGTTATGTCAAAGCCAACGACCTTGGCACGGCTGTCCTGCTCGAAGAGATGACAAAGCGATCGTCGCAATTTAAGAAACTCGTTGTCGCGTCATCGCACTCGGTCTATGGCGAAGGTACTTTCTATTGTGATAGCTGCAGAGCGTACGAATATCCGTCACTCCGCACCGATAAGCAGCTTGCCGCACATCGGTGGGAATTTTCCTGCACGTCATGTGGCGGTGAGTTGAGCGCCGTGGGAACGCCTGAACACAAGCCGCAATATCCGACATCCGTTTATGCGATAAACAAACAGGTTCAGGAGCAATATTGCTTGTCCGTTGGACGTGCGTATAAGATCCCGACCGTTGCTTTTCGATATTTTAATGTATATGGCACGCGACAGTCCTTGTCGAACCCATACACTGGCATATGCGCGATCTTTTCCGCCAGGTTGATGAACGATCAGGCGCCGCTGATTTTTGAGGACGGTGAGCAGACACGGGATTTTGTTCATGTCAGCGACATCGTACGTGCAAATTTGCTCGCTTTGGAAACTGACAAATGCGATTACAGGGCGATAAATATAGGCACCGGCGAAGGAACCTCAGTTAAAAGGATCGCCGAGGTCATCGCCGAAGGTCTTGGTAAAAAGATCGTGCCGGAAATTGCCGGCAAGTATCGCGAGGGCGACATTCGCCACAGCGTAGGCGATATTTCGAGAGCGAGAGAGATGCTTGGCTTTGAGCCGAGAGTTAAGTTAAAAGATGGATTGGCGGAGCTACTCGAATGGCTCGGACACCAAAAGGCCGACGACCGCGTCGAAAGCGCGACCGCCGAACTTGCTGAGCGTGGCCTGGTTAGTTAAGTGTGTATGTATATTCTTGGTCTTACAACCCTCGGCGACTCTGCCGCTTCGCTAATTAAGGATGGCGAGCTTATTGCCGCCGCCGAAGAAGAGCGCTTTTCACGCGTAAAGCATCACAGCGGATTTCCGTATCGCGCAATTCAATTTTGTCTCGATCAGGCGGGCATTACGTTAAAGGACGTCGAGCACGTCGGCCATTATTGGAAACCGTGGATACTGCGTCACAAGGCGATGCAGGCGGCCAAGGCGGCGTTTGTGTCGCGTGACATGTTCAAGGCGCGCGCCGATCGAGGCATTGCGCAGGTTAGCGACAGTTATCTCGGCATGTTCCGTCATCCCAAGCGGCTGCGTGAGCATTTCGGCGCAAGCAATTTTAAGTTTCATTACATCGAACATCACCAGTCACATGCGGCGAGCGCGTTTTTTGTATCGCCGTTTGACTCGGCCGCGGTCCTGACCTGGGACGGCACGGGCGAAGACACGACGACACTTTTTTCGCGGGGCCGCGACAACAAACTCGAAGTTCTCAAACGCATAAAACTGCCGCACAGTCTCGGACAATTTTATTCGGCAGTAACGAATTACATCGGTTTTGATATGTTCCGGGGCGATGAGTGGAAGGTAATGGGCCTCGCCGCGTATGGCAAGCCAAAGTTTGTAGATTTTTTTCGCGAAAAGGTTTTGACGACGAACGGCAGTGGCGATTTTGCGCTGAATATCCGTGTTCTCGATCATCATATGGCAAAGCACTATCAGTTCTCAGAGAAAATAGTGCGTGAACTCGGGCCGAGCCGTGCCAACGGAGAGGAGCTGAGCGAACATCACTGGGATATCGCCTGCTCGGCGCAAAAGGCTCTCGAGGAAACTGCTCTTTATCTTGTCAATAAGATTCACGAGATGACAGGCGAAGAAAATCTTTGCATGGCCGGCGGTGTAGCATTCAACTCGGTGATGAACGGTCGCATATTTCACGAAACGCCGTTCAAACGATTTTTCGTGCAGCCTGCGGCCGGCGACGCCGGTTGCAGCTTAGGCGCGGCCTACTATGTTTGGCACCAGATATTGAATCGGCCTCGACAGTTCGTGATGAACCACGCTTATTGGGGTCCGGGATTCACAAACGATGAGTGCAGAAAAGCGCTCGACGGAGCCGAATTGGCGTACGAAACTCTCGACGACGATGTTCTGCTGCCGCGTCTCGCCAAGATGATCTCAGAGGGCGCGATCATCGGCTGGTTCAACGGGCGGATGGAACTCGGACCGCGAGCGCTCGGCGCACGCTCATTCCTCGCAGATCCGCGCCGCTCTGACATGCGCGAGATCTTGAATCACAAGGTGAAACTCCGCGAGTGGTTTCGTCCGCTGGCGCCGTCAATGCACGAAGAGAACGGAACGGAAGTTTTCGGGGTCGAACATCACGATCCATTCATGATCACGGTCATTAAAGTCGCCGAAGATTATAAAACGAAGATCCCGGCTGTCGTTCACGTCGACGGCACCGCTCGCCCGCAGATGGTCAGCCGCGATACAAATCCTCGCTACTGGCAGCTCATTAACGAATTTAAAAAGATCACGGGCATTCCGATGCTGCTGAATACGTCGTTCAACGTGCAGGAACCGATCGTCTGTACGCCGCACGATGCCGTCAACACGTTTCGCAACGCTAACTTCGACGCGTTGGTATTAGAGAATAATTTGGTTTTAGGGGAGGAGCGACAAGCCAAATGATTTCGTCCGGAAAGCTAGTTTTTTTGACTACGTTCTTTGCTTTGATCCTGCAGAGCCTGTATGTGTTCGCCAACAACTCGGACGAGTTTATGTTTGTTCCGTTTGTGCTGATCCTTGCCGGTGTCACGTCATTCTTCCTGATGCACGAAAAGGGCCAGACCGGCGACGACGCCAATTTCCAGACAAATTTATTTCTGTGGGCATTCTCGTTGCGTCTTTGGGCCGGAATGTTCTTTTACGGGTGGGGGTTTTCAGAAACTATCGGCGACGAGGATGCCTCAGGTTATTTGGCTGCGTGGACACTGGCGCAGAACTGGTACAAATTCGGTTTGGACGGGTTTCTCGCGGATATTTACGCAGTTTCCGCTGTCAAAACGAATGTTGGTCAGGCCTTTATATGGGCGATTCCAACGTTTATCGCCGGTGGACCGAGCAGAATGATCGTTTCCGTGTTTAACTCCTTCGCCGGCTCATTACTTGTTCTTATCATTTTCAGATTGACAAAAAGATTGTTCAACTCTGAATGTGCACGCATTGCGGCGTTGTTGGCTACATTTTGGCCGTCGTTTCTACTGTTCTCTGCCGGCACGTCGAAAGAGATCCTTTTTATCTTTATCTCATGGGCCATTTTGTATATTACTCTCCGAAATCAAAAAAAATTGACGATCAAAGATGGAGTGCTCGCTGCATTTCTAGCATTCGTGATGCTGACTATCAGATTCTACGCTTTCTACATGATGGTCATCGCGATATGTTTCAGGTTTATCACCGCGAGCGGAAAGCATTTGGTGCGCAACCTAGTGCTAGGTACTATAACGATCGGCATTGTCATTGCGTTTGCCGCATCAAGCGGAGTCTTTGATCGTGACTACCAGCGATTTGAGTACCACAGTCTGTACATGGAAAATTGGCGCAAGGGTGTGTCGATCGAAACCAAAAAAGGTTCCGGGGTCGATGTGTATGGCAGTTATGAGTCGACGAATGTTGCAGTGGCGGTTGCCGCCGCGTACTTTCTGTTCGCTCCGTTTCCATGGGAGATCTTTGGCGGGAGCACCAGGAACACCTTCGCGGTTATTGAGAACATCGTCATTCTGTTCATCCTAGTATTCAGCATTGGGGCCCTAAGAAGCTTTTTCAGAAAGAACTTCCTGTTGATCTTACCGGTACTAATTTTCTGTGCGCTGTACGCCGGATTTCACATCTGGGCGATGTCAAATGTGGGCCTCGCGTGGCGGCATAAGCAGACCATTATGCCTCTGTTGTTCATGCTCGTCGCTCTGAGCATTAGTCAGAGCAGCGCTGCCTGGGCAATGATCATTAAACGATGGGGTCACAGCGGGCGCCAACTTGCCCCGGCTCCTCCGAGGGCGTGATTGCAAGCACGCGACGCAGCGTCCCGTATTTTGAGAAAAAACTGTGTGTGGAATTGTAGGCATTATTAACGGCAATGGCTCGGGCGTTGATCGCGGTGTTCTCGAGAGGATGAACGCGGCGATCATCCATCGCGGACCGGACGAAGACGGCTTTTACGTAAACGCCAACGTCGGTCTCGCTATGCGGCGGCTCTCGATCATTGATCTGGCAAGCGGCCAGCAGCCGATCCACAACGCTGATAAGACAAAGTGGCTTGTCTTTAACGGCGAGATCTACAATTACCAGTCCTTGCGCGAAGATCTGATCGCTCGCGGTCACACGCTCTACACAAAATCCGACACAGAGGCGGTGCTGCACCTTTACGACGAGTTCGGCGTCGATTGTCTACAGTACCTTCGCGGAATGTTTGCGTTTGCCATCTGGGATGAGACTGACCGTTCGCTCTTTCTCGCGCGCGACCGCGTCGGCAAGAAACCACTGCTCTACTCGTACCAGCAGAACGGCGATATCGTTTTCGGCTCGGAATTTCAGGCTCTGCTCGAGCATCCGTCCGTTTCACGCGAGGTCGACACACACGCTATCGACAGCTATCTATCGTACCTCTGCGTACCGGCGCCGCAGACTGCGTTCAAACAAATTCGCAAACTCGAGCCGGGCCATTGGCTGAAATGGAAGGGCGGCGAAATTACAACCGCGCGCTACTGGCTGCCCGATTTTTCAAAAAAAATAAAGATCACCGAAGAAGAGGCGATTGAAGAAACAACGCGTATCTTGCGCGAATCCACACGACTCAGAATGATCTCAGAGGTGCCGCTCGGAGCGTTTCTTTCAGGCGGCGTTGACTCGTCCACTGTCGTAGCGTTGATGGCCCAGGAAAGTTCGACGCCGGTAAAAACTTTTTCTATCGGTTTTGAGGAGCAAGATTTCAGCGAGCTCAAATACGCGCGACGTGTCGCCGAACACGTCGGCGCCGAATATCATGAATTCATCGTGCGCCCCGATGCTCTCGAGATTTTGTCGACACTTGTCGAACATTACGGCGAGCCTTACGCGGACTCAAGCGCGATACCGACCTATTACGTCTCAAGGGAAACGCGCAAGCATGTCACCGTTGCTCTTAACGGCGATGGCGGCGACGAGAGCTTTGCCGGCTATGAGCGATATATGGCAATGGAGATCGCCGAGGTTTATCGTCGAATCCCACACTTTCTCCGCTCGGCGTTTATCGAGGGGCCGGTGAATCTCATGCCGACCTCGGAGCTTAAAAAAACGCGCATTCGCGATGTGCAGCGGTTTTTTGCCTCGGCAAACGAAGATCGCAATAGCCGTTACTTCCGCTGGATGTCAACGTTCAAACCGGCGCTAAAACCCGAGCTCTACACAAATGACTTTGCTCATGCCGTTGCCGACCAGGACACGTCACGATTTTTGGATCAATGGTTCGACCGTGCAAACGGCTCGGGCATTCTCGACGCGACCCTTTTGACCGATCAAATGACTTACTTGCCAAATGATCTGCTTGTAAAGGTCGATATAGCATCGATGGCCAACTCGCTCGAAGCGCGCTCGCCGTTTCTCGATCATCACGTGATCGAATTTGCGGCTAGCTTGCCGGAAAGCCTGAAAATGAACCGCTTTCGCACAAAGTCGCTGCTAAAAAAGGTCGCCGCCCGACTGGTCCCGAGCGACGTTGTCTATCGTCGAAAGATGGGATTTGGCGTGCCCGTAGGCCGTTGGCTGCGCGGCGAGATGAAGGATTTTCTGCGCGACGCACTGCTCTCTGATAAGGCTCTGAATCGCGGCATTATTCGCGGTGAGAAGATCCGCCAATACGTCGATGAACACATCGAGGGCAAATTCGACCACTCATTCCAGGTATGGACACTGCTCATGCTCGAGCTATGGTTCCAGCGTTTTATCGATCGACCATGACGACAAATATCGACAACAAGGTTGTCGCCGGTTTTGGCGACGAATGGTCGCGCTTTGATCAAACTGAGCTTACTGCCGACGAGCTGAGTCGGATGTTTGATAATTATTTCAACATCTTTCCGTGGGAAAGATTGCCGAGCGAGGCTGTCGGTTTCGATCTCGGCTGCGGGTCGGGTCGCTGGGCAAAACTCGTTGCACCGCGTGTCGGCAAGCTCTATCTGCTCGACCCGAGCGACGACGCTCTCGCCGTCGCAAAGCGCAATCTCGCGGGCGCTGCAAATGTTGAATTCGCACTCGCGGGTGCCGACAACATACCGCTTGACGACGAATCGTGCGACTTTGGCTACTCGCTTGGCGTGCTGCATCACATTCCCGATACTGAGGCCGGCCTGCGCGAGTGCGTGCGCAAGCTAAAAAAAGGCGCGCCGTTTCTCTTGTATCTCTATTACAGCTTTGACAACCGTCCGCTGTGGTTTCGCGCTATCTGGAAAATCAGCAACGTCGCACGCGGAGCGATCTGCCGCCTGCCCCACGGTTTGCGCTACATAGTCAGTCAACTGCTCGCAGCAATCGTGTATTGGCCGCTGGCCCGGACGGCGCTTACGCTCGAACGGCTCGGTCTTGATGTCGCGAGCTTTCCGCTGTCACAGTATCGAAACAACAGCTTTTACGTTATGCGGAACGACGCACTTGACCGCTTTGGCACACGGCTTGAGCAGCGATTCTCGCGTATCGAGATCCGCGCGATGATGGAGCGTGCGGGACTCGAAGATATCACGTTCAGCACGACCTCGTTTTGGACGGCTGCGGGTTATAAGTCATAATTTGATAAACTCTCACTACAGCTTGGTAACCGGCAGCGATATGCCCGCACTGTCGCATGATCTGTCGCCGCTCTGCATTTATTTTGCGGAGGCGTGGCTGATCCGCCGGTTACCATTTCAGATGAAGTGATTGATCGAGATGAAAGTACTCCGAATAATCGCCCGTCTAAACGTCGGCGGTCCTGCCCGACATGTCGTTTGGCTAAGCAAAAATTTACAAGACGATGAGTTCCGGAGCGTATTGCTTGCCGGGAGCATCCCTGAAGGCGAGAGCGACATGGCCTACTTTGCGGCACAAAACGGAGTTACCCCTATTTACATCGAGGGTCTGAGCCGCGAATTGTCGTTTAAGGATCTGTCGGCAGCGCGGCGCATCTACACTCAGATAAAATCACACGCGCCCGATATTATTCACACTCACACCGCAAAGGCGGGAACGCTTGGCCGTCTCGCGGCCTTCGCATATAGGTGGCTAACTTGGGGCACGTTGGTCGGCAAGCCGCGGTCGATCAAAATCGTTCATACATTTCACGGACATATTTTTCATAGCTATTACGGAAAATTGAAAACGGCAGTTTACGTCACGATCGAAAGACTGCTCGCCAGATTTGCTACGGATAAGATCGTCGTTATTTCGCAGCAGCAGTTGCGCGAGATAAGTCAGGAGTTTCATGTGGGCAAGGACTCTCAATTCAGGGTAATTCCGCTGGGTATCGACCTCGACAATTTTCCCGCGTCTAAAAAGGCCTGTGAAATGAAACTGCGAGAGGAGGTCGGAGCCCGCGATGACGAGATAATAGTCGGATTTCTAGGACGTCTCACGGAAATAAAAAATGTCTCGCTTCTGCTAAACGCCGCAGCAACCAGCTCTACTTCCGACATTAAACTCAGATTTGTTATCGTGGGCGATGGACATCTACGCGAGCCACTCGAAGCTGAAAGTTATTCGCTAGGTCTAAATGACCGCGTGACATTCCTCGGCCATCGCTCTGACGTCCTCGAATTGATTGCCGGAATGGATATCGTTGCACTATCATCGCTCAATGAAGGGACGCCGTTGTCACTGATCGAGGCAATGGCGAGCGAGGTTCCGGTGGTCGCGACGGGCGTTGGTGGCGTGGTGGATCTGCTTGGAGAGATCGACGAAATAAGGGACGGCTTTGAAGTTTGCCGTCGCGGTATTATGGTTAAGCCTGGCGACCCCCGGTCGCTAGGTGACGGATTACTGTTTTTAGCCCAAAATAGCAATTTGCGCGCAGCTCTATCACAACGCGGAAAAAAATTTGTTCAGTCAGAGTATTCGATAGATCGACTGACCAACGATGTAAGAGATCTCTATCGCGAGATAGTATCCGCGTAGATAAATGTTCGGAATCACTACAAATCCATTATTTGTCACTGCAGCCAGCCTCGTTATGAGCGTGGCGGCAACAATTGTCGTACGGTGGTTTGCCCTGAAGTACGGTTTTGTCGCAAAGCCAAAATCCGACCGCTGGCACAAGCGTCCAACGGCCATGCTCGGCGGCGTTGCGATCTTTGCCGCAACAGTAATAATTTATTTTGCATTTGTTCCCTCAACGCGCGAATCGCTGATCGTCATCGGAGCGAGCTCGCTGCTTTTTGTTGTCGGTCTCGTCGACGATCTGATTAGCATTCGTCCTTATCAAAAATTGATCGGGCAATTGATCGGCGCCGGCATTCTCGTACTGTCAGGATTGACGATACCGATCACCGGATACGCGATCATCGACATTTGGATAACGGTCCTGTGGATCGTGGGCATTACGAACGCCGTTAATCTGCTCGACAATATGGACGGGCTAGCGGTCGGGATATCGGCGATCGCTGCATTTTCTCTCGCGATGAACTTTGCTGCGAACGGTCAAACCGCCGAATTATTGCTCGTCGCGACCTTGATCGGGGCGCTTGTTGGTTTTTTGATTTTTAACTTCAATCCGGCGTCGATCTTCATGGGTGATTGCGGATCGATGTTTGTCGGCTTCTTATTGTCCAGCTCCGTGTTGTTGAATCAGATCGGCGGACGATCACGCGGGGTTGTTGCGATCCTCGCCGTACCGGTCCTTATTCTCTTTGTTCCGATCTTTGACACGACATTTGTGACCGTCCTGCGTAAATTGTGGGGGAAAAAGGCGTCGCAGGGCGGCCGAGATCACACATCGCACAGGTTGGTCGCACTCGGTTTGTCAGAGCGCACGGCCGTGATAATGCTGTACAGTTTCGCGATCGTAGCCGGTGCTCTTGCCTTGCTCGTCGGACAAATCAGCCTGGTCAAGAGTTTTGCGCTCATCGCATTTTTTGTGGTCGTCCTGGTCATAATCGGCGTATTTTTGTCGAAAGTAAAAGTTTACGAGAGTGACGATGAAGAGCAGGCTGCTAACGAAAATGCCGTCTTTGCGTTTCTCGTGAATGTATCGCACAAGAGGCGCATCTTCGAGGTTTTTCTCGACGCGTTTCTCATAACGCTTGCCTATTATTCTGCGTGGGCGATCTTGTTCAACTCCTTTGAGGACTCGATCAACTGGGATCTCTTTCTAAAAACGCTGCCGCTCTTGATCCTGATAAAACTCGCGGCATTTCTAGTCGTCGGCGCGTATCGTGGCCTGTGGCGTTACACTAGCATCGGCGATCTGATCACGTTTACAAAGGGCGTCGTGCTCGGCTCGGCTCTGAGCGTGATCGCGGTTCTTCTTATTTATCGCTTCCAGGGGTTTTCGCGCACGGTTTTTATACTCGACGGGTTACTTCTGCTCCTCGCGGTGGTCGGCAGCCGCATGGCGTTTCGCGTTATTCGTCAGATCTTGCCGATGCCGGCCGCAACTGATGGACAGAAGGTCTTGATCTACGGCGCGGGCGACGGCGGTGAAATGCTGCTTCGCGAACTGAACAATAACCCCGAATGGAATTATCGACCCGTGGGCTTTATCGATGACGATCCATTGAAAAAGGACAAGGTGATTCACGGGCTGAGAGTTTTTGACAGCAACCCCGATGGAGCGGGACTCGCCGAGATTTGTCGCGAAAAGGACGTCGCGGAGATTCTGATCTCCGTTCGCAAGATGCCGCCGGATCAGCTAAAGCGAGTGCGCGAAATCTGTGACGACAACGACGTAGTTCTCAAACGGGCGTTGTTAAAGATCGAACCGCTCGATCTGGTGTAAACTCATAAGCTTGTCGCTAAAACTTGTAAAACCTAAGAACAGCTTACTTGCTCGCGCGGTGTTCGTCGCAATGATAGCCGCGTATCTATTTGCCGGCTGGATGTTTGTAAAGTGGAACTTTGCCACGGCGATCTCTACTCACCTCGACACGCGTCTCGCAGAATCGAAGCTCATCGCAGAATGGCTGGCTGACATTTCGCCAAACGACCCGAATCCACACTATGCTCTTGCGGGGGCGCTCGAGAGGAGTTTTGAGCCCGGTGATTTTGAACGCGCATTGACTGAATACGAACGCGCGGCCGAGCTTTCGCCAAATAATTATCTGATGTGGCTCGCGCTTGCACGTGCGAGCAGTCGCAGCGGAGACGTGCCTCGCGCGCACGGTGCGTTTAACCGCGCGTTGGAACTCGCACCAAATTACGCAAATGTTCAGTGGGCATACGGCAACTTCCTTGTCCGACAAAATCGCGTTGACGAAGGGCTTGCAATGATAGCGAAGGCCGCCGTATCAAATCCAGGCTATTCCGGACCGTCGGCCGTTCTTGCGATGCAGATCTTTGACAACGACGTGATGCGCGTTCGCAACGTACTCGGCGGCGGCGAGGACGCGGATGTCGCCCTCGCACCGGTTCTCTCCTCGCTTAAGCGTTATGACGATTCTTTCACCGCGTGGAATCGGCTGCCGAACGATCTAAAGAGCACCAAATACAAAAACCTTAGCGAGCTCATGCTCGAGCACATGGCCGGCGGAGGACAGCTTCGTTACGCCGCGCGCATAACGGCCGCTCTCGCTGAAAGTGAAGCCTCGAAACCTGTGATCGGAAACGTTACGAACGGCGGATTCGAGAACGAAGTCAAGCTAAAGAAGGCCGGGCGATTTGAGTGGCAGATCGCCGAAGGCACTGAGCCGCAGATCGGCCTCAGTCAAACGAATAAACACACCGGAAACTACGGACTTTGGATAGTCTTCAACACTTTTGCGACAGCCGATTTCAGGCAGGTTTCGCAAACTGTCGCGGTCGAGCCGGGCGCCCAATACAAGTTCGAGGTCTTTTACATATCGAGCCTAAAGACCGCTTCGAGACTGAAGTTCGAGATCGTCAATCCTGCTACCGGTCAGAGCTTAGCGACAACTAACGAAATGGTGCCGGGCAATCAATGGTCGTCGTTAACTGCGCAGTTCATGGTCCCGAGAGACGTTGACGGCATAAAGATCCAGCTCCTGCGAGATGGATGTAACGGCCCGGCTTGTCCCGTCACCGGAACGCTGGCCCTTGATGATATTTCGATAACGCGATTGCAATAATGTTCTCTGTGCAAGACATCATCGGCAGCGAATCGACGCGAACCAGTTCGGCGATCTTCGTTTTGTTGTGTCTGATACCGGCGATCGGAACGGTCATTTTCGGAGCGGTCGATGAAACGACCTGGATCATCATCACAGTATTTTCGGCAGCCATTGTGCTGCTCTGGTTGGCCGAGGCGTGGAGAGAAGGCGCTTTGCTATTTAACGCCTCACCACTGCTGGTACCTCTAGCGGCGCTGATCTTTGTTGGTATCGTGCAACTGATGCCGACTCCGCTCGGCTCGCTCAACGATGCAGCGACACGCTTTTTTGTCGGACGGCTGGTCATTTATTTTGTTTTTTTTGCGGCGTGCCTGACTTTTGTTAATAACGAGAATCGGCTCAAGAAGCTCGTTTGGTTCGTCGTGATCTTTGGCGCGGTGATGGCGTTTTACGGCATTCTGCAATGGCTAGCGAATCCGGCCGGCATCTACGGCCTGCGCGGCACGCCTCAGGCAATCCCGTTCGGGCCGTTTGTCAATCAACATCATTTTGCTGCGTTCATGGAAATGACGAGCGGCGTGACTCTCGGACTTCTTTTCGGCGGCAAACGCTCACGTGAGCGGGCGATGCTGCTCGTTCTGGCAGTTGTTATCATGGGTGCCGCGGTCGGTTTTACAAGTTCACGCGGCGGCATGCTCGGTTTCATCTCTGTCGTCACATTTGTGATCTTGATGCAGTTGTTAACCCCAAGGCATCAGGCCGACCCAGCCGACAACACCCACCTATCCGCACAGCGAAAGATCGCCCTCGCGGCGTCGGGACTCGCACTGATAGCTGTAATTTTTAGCGTCGTTCTTTTTCTTGGCGGCAATGATCAACTGCTTCGCGGAACCGGCGCGATCAACCCGGATGTTGATATTTCGACCGGCAGATTTCACTTTTGGCCGATCGCGTTGCAGATCTTTCTCGATCATCCGATTTTAGGTGCGGGTTTTGACGCATTCGGCGTTGCGTTTACAAAGTACGATACGTGGAACGGTATCTTGCGTGTCGAACAAGCCCACAACGAATATCTGCAAACCCTCGCCGACTCAGGGATCGTCGGTCTGGTGTGCGTTATCGCGTTTATTTTATTGCTGTTCAGAAGAGGAATCGCGACTGTTTTGTCACAACAAGGATTTAGAAAAAGCGCGGCCCTCGGCGCTCTCGCAGGCTGTTTCGGTGTCTTTGTTCACAGTTTTTTTGACTTTCCGCTGCGCACGCATTCGAACACATTTTTCTTCCTGATATTGGTTGCGATCGCGACCGTCCCGGTCATTTCGGGCACAACGCGAAAACGCAAACACTCGTCCTAGCGAACATTGACCGTGATAGTGCGTCTGCCGCACGGCATCTCAAACGTTACCTGATAAATACCGACGCGATCGCTCAGTGATTGCAGCACAAAAAGAGCACGCGTCGTCAATCCCTCGATCGGCTCACGGCGAACGCCCACATCCTTCGGACTCGATGACAACGCCTGAACGGTTTCGACATCGCCGTCGTCGTCGAGCCCGACGATCACCGCCAGCTTGCCGCCGCTGTTCTTTAGACTGATCGCGTCTTCGCTTGTCGTGATCTTGCACGGCGCTATTTCAGCCGTCGAGTCAGGCTTTGGTTCGACGACTCGCGGACGCTCATTTTCAGCGACAGATCGTGCTTCAGGTGTGGGCGTCGGCGTTGGAGTTGGAGTCGGTGTCGCGTCCGGTGTCGGCTCAGCGTTCGGTGCGGGTGTCGGACTCGGGTCGGGTCTTGGCGGGTCGGCTGTAGGTTTGCTCGCGCCCGGTGAGGGGATCGTGATTATCACCGGCGGAAACAGTTCCTTTGTCCTTACTGCGGACTTCGTATCGGGCGTGGGCTGCGGAGTCGGCGAAATATCGGCGGACGGCGACGGAGCAGGCAAAGGTGAATTTTGCGGTTCAGGGGTGGGTTCAGGGGTCGGTTCCGGGGTCGGCGTCGGGACTGGCGATGGAGCGGTTGTCAGTTTGTTTTCGTCCGGTGTTGGCGACGGTTCGGGCGTCGGTGTCGGAGTTGTTACCTCAGGCGTCGGCGCGACTTCAGGTGTGGGCGTCGGCGTCGATTTTGTTTCTTCGGGCGTTGGAGACGGTTGGACAAGTATCTCTGGGGTCGGCGACGTTGTCGGGATCGGTTCTACTTTTTGCGCAATGGCTTCCGGGGCGATCGATGGAGCGGGATTTGGCCCTATCTTATCGGCTAGTCCATCGCTACTGCCATTTACTTTTCTATACAGAGCTTCGATAACACCATAGCGGATCGCGTTGGGGCCCTCAGTACTCTTGTAACTTTTCATGTACATTTCGAGCGCCTCGGCGTCGCGTCCGGCGAGGGCATATGCCGCACCCAAACGCCAGGTGCTAGAGCGCCACCACGCGCTTTCCGCTGGCAGCACGCCGACCGCACGTCTAAGCCGAACTATCGCTTCGTCGACAGCACCGAGGTTATACTGCGCCCATCCGGCAATTTCCTCAATGTGGCCACGAAGAACGGCCGAGAGCGTATTACGCGGCAGGTCGGGCACGATCACGTACTCGCCCTTTGTCGCTGCGATAGAGCGGCGTTCGTAAAGCTCGGACGCCAACACCGCTATCGACGCATTGGGCGCTGCGAGGCCGTAGTCCACACCTGATGTCGCAGCTTTTGTTAATTCAAGCACCTTCGGCAGGGCCGCCTTTTTTTCCAGAAGCTGTGACGCCGCAAACATCTGACGATAGACCTTCATCGCGTCGGCGCCGTTCACAAACTGATCGACGGCGCTCGCGAGACTCTCGTCCTTTCTCTCGGCGGACTCAAGCTGTTGTTTGAATTCGAGAAGCGCCGCGAGCCGGGTGGCGTGTTCAATACCGCCGGCGGCGGTCGGTGCGAAGATGCTCGCCCGCCTTTCGTCATCAAGTAGTTCGATCAAATTTTTTGCGTCACGCGACACGCGGCCGCCGAGATTCGTGCTCACTCTGCCATCCGCGATCTTAAAAACCCTGCTCAACCCCTCGGCGGCGTCGCGATAATAGCCGGCCGCCATTCGCGCTGAGGCGAGTTCGTATTCGAGCGTCGGGAAATTGCCGTAACGACGAGCGCCAATAAGAGTTTTTTCGGCATCGGCCGCTTTGTTCTGCACCAGCAGGCCGCGCGCCAGCGCAATGTGCGACCAGATAAAACGCGGGTCGGTGTCGATTGCCTTTTGGGCCAACTCAGCGGCTTTCGCGCCTTCGTTGTGAGCTGCATACCAGTAGGCGGCGCCGGCGAGTAGTATGACATTGCCCGGATTTTCCTCGAGAGCTTTTTTGAGTTCAGTCTCGGCTTCAACACGTTTATCCGCGTCAAATAGAGCGAGTATCAAACCGGTCTGTGCCGGAAGATTATCGGCATCAGCGGCGACAATTTCGCGATAGAGCGTTACTGCATCGTCCGCTTTGCCAAGCGCTCGCCTCATCTCGGCGAGCCCGCGCTTTGCGTCCAATGAGGTAGGGTCGATTAGAAGCGCGCGTTCATATGCAGACGCAGAACCAAATAGCTCAAAATCGATACGATTAGCCAAACCGAGCGTTTGATGTGCAACGGAAGAGTTTGGGACCAGCTCTATCGCCTTCAAACTCACTCGTTTCGCCTCGCCGCCGCTCTCGATCATCATGTAAAAATTTGCAATATCGAGAAGTTGTCTTACGTTTGTGTCGGCCTTTGTCTCGAGGATCTTTTCGATCTCAATTGCACTCTTGCGTGCGCCGCGAAAGTAAAGATTCGCCGCAATTTTTGACAGAGCTTCGCTCCACAGCGCGTCGGGCACCGGCTTTGTCGCATCGGTGACGGCATTTCTAAAATCTACCGCCGCCCCATCTGCGTCGCCGGCCGCGAGCTTTTCATTGCCCGCGTCGGTAAACAAAAAAGCTATCATCGCCAGGGCTTCATTCCTGCGAGCAGATCTTGGGAACGTCTCGTTGAATGCCCGCAGGGCGGCGATGCGTGCATCACGCGGATCGGTCACGATGGCCTTTTCCCAGACGGCCTTCTCGTCGGGCTTTTTCGATCGTGTTGCTGTGGGTTTGGGTTTGGGTTTTGCGGTCGTGATTTTTTTCGACGGTGTTGGGGCAGCTTTTGTCTTCGTGGCCTGTGTTTTGGTCCTTGAAGTCTGACCTAAATTCAAGAGCGACACCGCACATAGCAAAAAAAATGTTGCGACAAATTTCATAAAACTACTCGCCCCGCGTTTTCCAGAATCATAGCATGGATTGCGTTTTTGAACCGTGAGACCTATCCTCGCTTTTATGACCGAGCTCGATCAAATCTGGTCGCAAATGCTCGCCGACGCGGGCGACAGGGCCGGTGAAGAAGGCCGCCGACACGTCGTCGAATATCTTCGTCTGCGTGCGACGAACGACGCGATTCGAAGCAAAGGCGTCGCATGGCTGATCGACGCGTTTATCGATGTCGCGACCAACGCTCAGCGCGGCACGCCAAACTTATCGATCGAGCGCATCGAGCCGCATACATTCTCGTACGGCAACTCGACGATGGTCGGCATACAGCTTGTCATATCTCACGGAGTGAGATGTCTCAGCATCGAAGCCGGTTGGGTACGTTCGCCGTCGCACGGGATAATGCGCGGCGGCGCGCTAGCCGTCGCGAACATTGCGCATTTTGGGATGCCAAAGGCCGGCACTCGTATTCGCCTCATTCATCACGACGACGAACTGCCCCGATGGATCGACGACGAGCAGGATCAGATCGACGCGGCCAGTATTCAACAACATTTGGATATCATGCTCGGTTCGTGAATATCATTGGTCGACATATCACAAAGTCAAATGAAAAGTTTGCTGATGTTTATTGTATGCCTGATCCCTGGTTGTGGGTGCGAGCGTTCAAGTGGTACCCGGGAGGTCTCATCCACACCGCCGTCATCAGTGGGTACCCAATCTACTGACTCATC
This sequence comes from Pyrinomonadaceae bacterium, assembly GCA_046154245.1. Lineage (GTDB taxonomy): Bacteria > Acidobacteriota > Blastocatellia > Pyrinomonadales > Pyrinomonadaceae > OLB17. Next base: position 24,890 of record JBJXFZ010000108.1, on the reverse strand, counting down.
GAGCGCGATTGACTCAGCTGAGTTCGACCGGTGGAAAGCTCAGCGAATCGTCAATTACGACATGACGATTTCACTCGAAACGACGTCGTATCTCGAGCCGGCAGGGGCAGTAATCGTTAAGGTTCGCAACGCCAGCCCGACATCCATCGAAGTTGCCGACGCGCATGACCGTGGGGGGCGTCTTGGCTTTTATGAACCTTACAGGAACGTTGAACTTATGTACGCCAGAATAGCGGAACTTCGCCAGCGAAGGGGTGCCGTTAGCGTAAAGTACAATGAACAGAATGGTTATCCTGAGGAAATAGAGTACTTGGAAGGGAATCCGGACGCCTCATTTACATTTCGGGTACTTCGTTTTGAAAGGGTGGACTGAACAACAGCCGTCAGCATAAAAATCGTGTCTAGCCCGCGATTCTGCGCACCATACGTGTGAATATCGTAGTGGGCCAACATCCGTTGCGATCCCCGGTGGCCCGTTCACTGACGTTTTGGCAAACCGGACAACATGCGATACACTTCAGGATTAGCCATAAGTGGGAGAAACAAGTAAGAAGTGAAAGCAGAGCTTAGTAAATTGATAGAGTTACAAAAAACGGACACAAACCTTCGCCGCTTGAAACAGGCGTTGGAAACAGCAGACGAGAGGCGTGCAGAGATCGAACAAGAGTTTGAACAGCACGCCTTTTCTATTCGCGAAATACAAAAGAAGCGCGACGACCTCAACGCCACACGGGCCGATCTTGAGAAACAGATCGCCGAAAATAAGACATATCTCGAGCGCGCCGAGCGTAATCTCAAACACGCGCAAAATTCGAAAGAGTACGAAACCGCAATGCGCGAGACCGACGCTCTGCAAAAGCAGATCGCCGCATTCGAAACTCAGATAGTCGAAGCGATGGACGAACTCGAGGGTGTCGAAAAAGAACTCGAGGAGCGCAGCGAGGAGATCAACAGCCACGACGCAAAACGCGACGCGGCGATCAGCGAGTTCGAAGCTTCGCTCACCGCCGACAAAGCAGAATTCGACAGCGAAACGGCGCACCGCGCAACTGCGTTTGCGACATTGCCCCAAACGCTTGCCAAGGTTTACGACCGCCTCGCGCAGCGAAGCCGCGACGGCATCGCGGTCGCAGAGGTTGTCAACGGTTCATGCAGTGCATGCTTTATGTCGCTGCGTCCACAGGTTCAGGTAAATGTGAAAAAAGGCGACGAGATCATAACCTGCGAGAGCTGCACGCGAATTCTCTACATACAAACAATTGAAGCTGAGGCGTCAGCGTGATCGGCAATTGTTTTTGGCATTTCAGACACTTTGATCGTTTTCTCTATCTATCAAACAAAACTTAATCCAAGGGGAAATAACTATGAAAAAACTAATTGTCTCGTTTGTGGTGGTTTGTGCCGCATTTCAACTGGTAAATGCTCAAAAGAGTAGCCCGGACGCCGCTAAACGCGAGATCCGCGAATTACGCAGAGAAATGCTGCGTGAAATGAAGAAGGACAACCCGACGACCGTTGATGCGGGTGCGTCGGCCGTGAGTGCTGACGATGTCGGCGAGGCTGACTCGTTCGATAAGGGTGTGAAGTTTATGGGTATCGCGGGTTCGGGCGTGATGTACGTTTATCACAGTTGCGATCCGGCTATTTTACTCGCGGAACTTGACCTTGTACTTGGTCCGGACGATCGCTGCCTTGCCGCTCCAAATCCCGCGGTAACTGCAACGGCGACCTTTGTTGACATTGCGAGGATCAACCTGCCCGCGAGAGCGAACAGGAACGTGCTTTACATGATCAATAACCACTCGATAAACTGGGACTTTTCGAACGCCGGACCCGGAGTTATCAATGGTCAGATGAGCTATTCTCCGCGGATCACGATCGAGAGCGATGCTTTGAATGATCCGGCGGCTATCGATCCTAATACAAACCTGCCGATGAATGGCAGCTACACGACGACCGGCAACGGTTCGAAGTTTATGAATATGTCTCTGCAGCCCAGCACATTCAACAACTATGTCGAGAGCTATTCGCGTGCAAACACGACCGGCTTATCGCGTCATTTTTTTGCAAACCTCGGACTGCCAACCAACGTCATCGATAATCTCTTTAACAGACCGATGACGATCCGCCTCGGTGGACGAATCTCGGTTAGAGGCGTCGGCTTTGGCCAGTTTCTATATAGTGCGAGGTTCCTAGGTAACTAAGAGCTGAATTTGATTTTGTGTCTGAACGGAGAGCTCTTCCTTGACGGAAATGGCTCTCCGTTCTTCTTTTTGGCATCATAACTAGATAGTGACGGATAACGATAACAGCGGTAACGCAACCAGCGCTGCGGCCAAGCTGGCGCTGCTTGCGGCCTGGACGATCGCTCTGTTTGGCACGGTCGGCAGCTTGTTCTTTAGCGAGGTTATGCAGTATCCGCCGTGCTCTCTGTGTTGGTACCAGCGGGTCGCTCTGTACCCGCTTGTGTTAGTTATCGGTACCGGACTTTTGATCAACGACCGCCGAGTCGCGGCGTATGCTTTGCCGCTTACGCTTCTTGGTGTCGCGATTGCCGTTTACCACAACCTTCTTTACTATGGTTTTATCGCCGCGGAATTGGCGCCGTGTACTGAGGGAGTCCCGTGTAATTCGGTCCAGCTTGAGCTGCTCGGCTTTGTGACGATACCGCTGATGTCTCTCGCCGCATTTCTCGCCGTCACAGTTTGTCTTATTATCTACAGAAGATATGCGAAATGAACTAAAAATAATGGCCGTGATCGTCGCCGTTGTTATTATTGGCGTCTTTTTAGGCTCGAGATACTATCGCAGTTCGGTCGAAAGCAACCGACCGGTTGTGCCGCAAAAAGAGGGGCTCATACGTGATGACAGCCCAACGCTCGGGCCGGCGGATGCCAAGGTCACGATCGTTGAGTTTCTCGATCCAGAATGCGAAACGTGCGCGGTATTTGGCCCGATCGTTAAGAAGATCGTAAAGGACAATGAACCAAACGTTCGGCTCGTGATTCGCTACATGCCATTCCATCCTAGCGCCGCTAAAGCTGCGACCTTTGCCGAAGCGGCCGGCGAGCAAGGCAAATATTGGGAGGCGCTCGACCTTTTGTTTCAGAAACAACCCGAGTGGGGCGAACGGCACGGAGCTCCGCCAAATGCGCCAAAACCTGATGTTGATGCGCTCTTTGAAAAATACGCGCAGACGCTCGGTCTTGACCTCGACAAGTTTGAGGCGGCGGTCAAAGAAAATCGCTTTGCTGCAAAGATCGAGCGTGACAAACGCGACGGTCAGCGTCTCGGTGTGCGAAAGACACCCGGTTTTTTCGTAAACGGCCGTGAGCTGACCCGTTTTGGCGAGGCGGAACTCAAGGCCCTGATCGCCGATGAGCTTAAGAAATAAGTGCTCGGGAAATAAACCCGAGTGAGTAAATCATGAGTAGTTGCGACGAGAGCAATTGTGGCTTCGCCCCGGAAAGTACGGGGCAGAAGCGAACGCTGACAATCGTCCTAGGCATCAATGCGGTCATGTTTATCGTGATCGTAGTATCTGCGTTTGCGGGGCGTTCGGCGTCGTTGCTGGCTGACAGTCTCGACAATCTCGGCGACGCGCTGACCTACGCCTTATCGCTCTTTGTGGTTGCAAAAGGCCTGGAAGCAAAGGCAAAGGTCGCCTTGTTCAAAGGCGCCTTGATCCTGTTTGCCGCAATCGGCATCTCGGCACAGGTCGTTTATAAGATCTTTTTTCCCGTAGTTCCGAGTTACGAGATCATGGGTATCTTCAGCCTGCTCGCCCTCGCGGCAAATTCCGTTTGCCTCCTTCTCTTGTGGCGGCACAGACATGAGGATGTAAATATGAGCTCTGTGTGGGAATGCTCGCGAAATGATATCGCGACCAACCTGTCGGTTTTTGCGGCGGCCGGCGGCGTATGGTTCTTTGGTTCGTCGTGGCCCGATTTGCTTGTTGCCCTTGGGCTCATAATTATGCTGATCCGATCCGCTCTGCGCGTCAACGCATCGGCGCTGAGAGTGCTTCGGACTGCAAATACATAACGAGAAAATGAAGTTAATTATTTTTACCGCGATATTTTTTCTCTCATTTGGTGCGAGTGTTTTTGCACAGTCGGACGGACCGGTCAGGCTAAAGGGCCAGATCGTTTGCTCGGTTTGCTGGTTCGAGGCCGACGATCGGAAAAAGGTGCCGTACGGCAACGCCGCCGACATCGATTGTGCGATCGATTGCTCGGAGCAAAAGATCCCACAGGCTCTCGCCGTCGAAGACGAGAGGGGTTTTACGCTTTACACGCTCGAAGCCGGCACTTTCAAACCGAAGGGCCGCGACTTCGTCGATCTCGTGCCAAAGATGGTCGAGGTCGAGGGCGAGCTTCGCACCGAAAAAGACAAGAGGTTCATCAAGGTAAATTCGCTGCGTGTATTAAAGGAAACGCCGGCAAAGCCCGTGCCGGTCTCGGATGACGCAGTGCTCGCGCTAAAAGATCTGACCGGCGCCGAGCAGTCGCTCGCGGCTCTAAGAGGCCGTGTTGTCGTGCTAAATTTTTGGGCGACATGGTGCGAGCCGTGCAAAAAGGAAATGCCCGATCTTGCTGCTATACAAAACGAATACGGGCCGCTCGGTGTGCAGGTGATCGGCGCGGCCGGCGATGCTCAAGCAGATTCGGCAAAGGTTCTAAAATTCACCCGAGAGTTTAAGGTCAACTTTCCTGTGTGGCTCGGGGCGACCACCGACGACATGAAACGCTTCGGCGTCGGTCAGGTTTTGCCGGCGACGGTCATCATCGACCGCAACGGCAAGATCGTCTGGCGCGAGATCGGCATTATCAAACCCGCAGAACTCAGAAAAGAACTGGATAAACTCCTGCTGCCAAAGGTTGCTGACGCGACAAAAGCTGCAAAGGCCGAAAAAGCGAAAACAAAGAACGCCTCGCTCGTGCCCGCGTGACCTGTCTGACCGGGCGAAGGCCAGGCTGTCCGGGGGACGGCCGATAACCCCAAAAAATTTACCGCCGGAGTTCGGCTGCTCGCAGGACAAGTCGATCGGGCAGCGGTGCGCGCGACGCTGATGTACCGTTTTCACCCGCGTATCCACATAGGTGTTGAATATAACCCAAAGGTCGGCGAGGTCCATCCGCTCGTCACGCTGATCCCTGTAACCGAGACGCATAATCGTCCGGCGATAATCTTCGGTATTAGTTCAGACCGCATCGGCACGCCGCGCGGCACGTCCGTCTATCTCACCGCAAGCAAGGACCTCGAACATTGGACCGGCTTACCTATCGCACCGTATGGCGGCGTCGTTTACGGATCGTACGAGGACAAGATCAGAGCGATAGGCGGGCTGAACATCCGCCTGCACAAACGCCTGACGTCGCTTATACAGTTCGACGGCGTCAAGGTGCATCCGAGTCTGACTTATACACTCGACGACACGCACGCGTTTACTTTTTTGATGATTCGCGGAAACCGGCCGGGCGTGACCTACACTTTTTCGTTTTAGGCTTTGGTCCGACGACGTTCAAGAAAACTCGCGATCCGGCCGATCGCTTCGTGCAGATCGTCGACATTTGGCAAAAACACCAGGCGAAAATGGTCGTGCCGCTTCCAGTTAAATCCCGAGCCCTGAACGATCAGGACCCTCTCCTCGCGCAGAAGATCGCAGGCAAACTGTTGATCGTCTTCGATCCGGTACACGTTAGGATCAAGTCGCGGAAACATGTATAATGCGGCCTTGGGTTTCACAACCGAAACACCCGGTATCTGCGTCAACAGGTCATACGCGCGGTCGCGTTGACGGCACAGACGCCCGCCTTTTGCAACGAGATCGCTAATGCTCTGGTAGCCGCCCAGCGCGGCTTGGATCGCAAGCTGTCCGGGCGTGTTCGAGCACAGACGCATCGATGCCAGCATGTTGAGCCCTTCAATATAGTCGCCGGCCCGGGATTTATCACCCGAAACGATCATCCAACCGGCGCGATAGCCGCAGGAGCGATAATTTTTGCTCAAGCCGTTGAATGTTACAAACAAAACATCGTCAGCCAACGAAGCAATACTCGTGTGCGTGTGGCCATCGTAAAGCGTTTTGTCATAAATTTCGTCGGCGAAAACGATCAAGTCATGCTCGCGTGCGAGGTCGACGATCTGCTGCAGCATTTCGACGGGATAAAGGGCTCCGGTCGGGTTGTTCGGGTTGATGATGACCATGCCTTTGGTTTTCGGCGTGATCTTGCTGCGAATGTCAGCCAGATCGGGCAGCCATTCGCTTGCTTCGTCGCAAATGTAATGGATCGGTTTACCGCCGCTCAAGCTGACCACCCCGGTCCACAAAGGATAATCCGGCGCGGGAACGAGTATTTCATCGCCGGCGTTGAGCAGCGCGTTCATCGACATAGTGATCAGTTCAGACGCTCCATTGCCGAGATAAACATCGTCGACGGTCACGCCGCGTATTTGCTTTTCCTGACAATAATTCGCGACCGCCCGGCGCGGAGCAAACAGCCCTTTGCTTTCCGTGTAACCAGCCGTCTGCGGCAGGTTTCGGATCATATCCTGCACGATCTCGTCCGGCGGATCAAAACCAAACGCGGCGAGATTGCCGATATTCAGCTTGATTATGTGCTGACCTTCGCTCTCCATCTCCATGGCCAGCTCAAGCACCGGCCCGCGGATATCGTAAAAAACGTCGGCGAGCTTGTTCGATTTGTTTATTGGCTTCAAAGGAACTCCCAGCGGGTGGTTGCGGTATGCGTGTTGCGAAAATGGTGCCCTCGGAAGGATTCGAACCTACAACCAAGCGATTATGAGCCGCGTGCTCTACCATTGAGCTACAAGGGCAACCAAGACCAAGTTTACCGAGACGGGAGACGAGAGACAAGAGCCGGCCCGCGCGTCTCTCATCTATTCACTGAGAAGCGGGCGAAAAATTACAGCATCGCGAATCTTATCGAGCGCGGCCCTTATCGTCTCGGGCTCGGCATTTGGGTTCTCGGCAGCAAAGCTAGCGGCGATCTCGTCATCGGTTTTGCGGTTCAACAAGCCCTCAAGTGCCGACATTTCAGGCTCCCCAAAATCAGGTAACCCAAGCGCGTTTGTGGTTTCGACACCGACGACGCGAGTTTGCGAGAGTTCGAAAACCCAATCGAGGATCCTTTCTCTCGGGTCGGCGTCCGGATAGCGATCCTTTATCAGCTTGAAGATCATTTCACGACTGTCGATATTCATGAGCAAGGCGATGAAGAATCTGTGCTCGGGCTGCGTGACAACGGCCCGCCGATTGACGATCTCGTCCTGCACGTCCATGTTTGCGAAAACCGGGCGTAAGATGTCAGCACTTGTGCCGTGTTTGTCGAGCACCAAGACCAAGAACTTGTTGAATCGCGAACTCGGTCCTTCTAATTTGAAAAGCTGAGCGATGTGGTTCGACCTCAAGAGTCCACGTAGATGCGACAAATAAATAAACGAGGTGTGTAGATCGCTCGACGCGAGCAAGTCCGTGACCAGCTCATCCGCCTCGGGACGATTGGCGCGAATGAGCGCCGTCATAGTCTGAATCTTCTTTGTAATATCGTCTCGTTCAAAAAACGGATCGACGGCGAGGCCCGGCATGTGATACGAGTATTGCGGCAGTTCGAGGGGCGAACCCGAGGTCCGCACAACGATCGTCGCCGACGGCTGGTCGAGATGAAACAACGAGTGAATATACTGCCGCCCGCCCCAGATCTCCTGCGTGTCGCCGACCTCGAGCAGCTCGCACACTTTCAAACTCATCCTTCCGGTTTCGGCAAAAGTGTTTATTACAGCTTCGCGTTCGAACTCGTACCAACTGTGAATGCTCGACCCTAGAAGCACCTGAAATGCGCCGCTAAAGCCATGCTGGTGAATCGCCGTCGTCCCGTCAAACCAAAAATAAACATCGATGTGAAAACGCGGTCCGACATAAAGCGTTATCGGCGGATCGCCAAAATTGCCGCGAACATCCTTTTGCGGCGGTAAGGTATCCTGCCCCAGCGTCCATCGAAGCACGTCCCACGCCGAGAGCTTTTCGGGCAGACGTGCGCGCTCAAGCGCGTCTTTTGCTATGTGAGGCAGCTTTGCTTCGTCGTAATTCGCCTCGCGCCAAAGCCGCTCGACCTCATCCCCAAGTTTTTGAAACAACTCCATAAAATCAAGCTTGTCCGTCAAATGTCGGTGGTGGCGGCGGATCATTTACCGGCTCGGTGGAAGGAACCCTGTCGAGGTAGCGAAACACAAGCCACAACGCGACAATACTCAAGATCAGCGCTGGAATGTTCGCCAACATCGCATAGGTGTCAAAGATATCGTCACTCCAGCCCCATATTCCTTGACCGATCGCGATCAAAACACCGACACCGAGGCCAACGACGATCTGAGTACCGAGAAATACGCCGCCCGCGATGGCGGCCCAAAGCCACGGATTCCGACCTGAATCACGGCCCTTTTTGTAGCCGAACCAGATAGCTAAGATTATTAGGATCATGTGCGCGCTCCTCGACGTGAAATTTCCCGCTTTCGATTAACAGCTTTATCTGCTATATTTTGCCTAACTCTTCTCGAAAAACAAATCTTAACAGGAAGGTATTTATTGTGAGCGCAAATGCAGATACGATAACCGGCGGCGGTCTTCACGCAGAATCAGGCAAACACCCAAAAGGGCTTTACGTGCTTTTCGCGACAGAGATGTGGGAGCGGTTCAGCTTCTATTCAATGCTGTCGCTTTTCGTTCTTTACCTACGCGATCCGGTCAATGGTTTTGGCTGGACGGCGGCAGAGGCGACGGGCCTTTACGCAAATTACCTGATGTTCGTTTACGCCAGCCCGCTGATCGGCGGTTTCATAGCCGATAGATTCACCGGATATCGAAAGGCCGTTATGATCGGCGGATTCTTCTTTATGGCCGGTCACGGACTGCTGTCGATTCAGGCACTTTGGGCGGTTTACCTGGCGTTAACATGCCTTGTCATCGGTAACGGCTTTTTCAAACCGAACGTCTCGACCATGGTCGGCAATCTGTACCCCGAGGGCTCGCACCTAAAGGACCGCGCCTACAACATTTTCTATTTCGGTATTAATGTCGGGGCATTCCTAGCGCCGATCGTGATGGAGATCGTAAAGGCGAAGATCAATGTTCACGCGGCGTTTGCGGTCGCGGCATTTGGAATGGTCATCTCCGTAGCTATTCTTTGGTATTTTAAGGGCCTCGTGTCTCATGCGGACCGCAGCTCGAAGGAAGTATCGGACCAGGCCGATATCGCGGCGGCGGCGGCGGCTGATGTTCCTACTGTGGAAGGCAGCAGCGCGCATTCCGCGGCATTGATGAAAGCGGTGCCGGATTGGAAACGCATTGTGGCGCTCTGCGTCGTTTTCGCGATCGTTATCGTGTTCTGGATGGTCTTTCACCAAAACGGCTCGACGCTGACCTACTGGGCCGACGACAACACGGACTGGAACGTCTCGGGCACGATCTCAAATTCGATAAATGCCTTTTTTGTGATCACGATGACATTCCCGCTCGTGTGGTTTTGGGGCTGGCTCGATAAACGCGGGAAGGAACCATCGACGCCGACAAAGATGGCGTTTGGTATGACGCTGACGGGTATCTCGTTCCTCGTACTCTTTTTTGGCGCGATGATCGGCGAAGGAATGGTTAAGTCTGCCGACCAGCTCGCAAAAGGTGAGTTCCGCATCAACGAGCGTGTGTTGACCAACCTCGGGAACTCGGGCGTGCCAAAGGATGTTCTCGATAAGCTTCAAAACGCCAAAGGGGCTGACGGAAAGAATTCGGTGTTTGGCGTCAAATTTACCTCTAAGACCGACGAGGCGACTAAGGTAACGACCTCAGGCGAACAGCAGCTTGTCGCTGCGGTCAACGCGGCTGCGCCGGGTGCGGGTGACGCTCACAAACCCGCGATCTTGCAGAACGCTTACTTGTTCCGCGTGTCGCCATTCTGGCTGATCCTGGCTTACGCGATCGTGACGCTGGGCGAGCTAATGCTGTCGCCGATGGGATTGTCTCTCGTGTCAAAAGTTGCCCCTGTCGCAAAACGCGGACTGCTCATGGGCGGTTGGTTTGTCGCCACTGCGATCGGCAACAAGCTGACGATGATCGGTATTTACTGGGACATCTGGCTGCAATCGACGTTCTTCCTCGCCTTGGCGTGCATGGCGCTGTTTATGGCGGTCGTGTTGTTCCTGATCTTGAAGCCGCTCAAGAAAGCAATGCCGGGCGTTTGAAGAAGACGGGAGATGAGAGATAAGGAGACGTGAGCGAAAAAATCCTGCGGCATCAGGACTTGATCGTCTATAAAAAAGCGATTGAGGCCGCGATGAAGATCTTTGAAGTGAGCAAGTCTTTTCCGAAAGAGGAGACTTACTCACTTACTGATCAAATCCGACGAGCATCTCGGTCGGTGCCCGCAAACATTGCCGAAGCATGGAGAAAGCGTCGCTATAAGGCGGCTTTCATAAGCAAGCTCAATGACGCAGAAGGTGAGGCGGCTGAAACCCAAACGTGGTTGGAAATCGCAACTCGATGTAATTATGTGGAAAGGGATCAGGCGAAGGAACTGTATCTCGAATACGATGAAATAATCTCGATGCTCGTGGCAATGGCCAATAATCCTGAGAAGTGGCTACTCTTAGACTCGAAGAACTAACGCTCCCGTCTCAAGTTTCCTGTCTCCCGGCTTCTCAACTAGCCGATAAACATTTCCTCTTCCGTATAAACCCGGTCGATCTGTTTTGGGGCCGGTGCGAAGAGGACCTCGAGGCCGCGTTTGACGCCGGCCATGATCGCGGCGATCTCACGGGCCGGAACGACGATCTTCTGATTAACAAACTCGGTCGTATCGAGGACCTGTGCGTGCGTGCGGTCGATCGATCTACTTACCATATCGACCTTGTCTTTTGCGGTGTGAGCGGTCTGGCCGACGAGAACGCGAAGGTCGGCGACCTCGGCTTTTATAATCTCGGTCGACTCTGCCAGGTGTTTTGTCGCAACCGACAGATTGCTCGAGATCTCGTTAAAATGCACCGAGATCTCGCGGCCCTGCACGCTGATCGCATCGACCTTGGCTATCAGCGGCTCGACCCGCGCCTCGACATTTTTAACCGTTGCAACGACCTTGCGAACCGTCAACGCGATCCAAATAAATGCCACCGCCATCACGATAAAGCAGATCGCGATCACGATCGATGAAACCATTTGCCAAAATTGCGGGTCGCCCGTGTTCATTACGCTTTGTCTTTTTTGTCGTCAACCGGATAAGCCGGACGACCTTCGGAGATGGCCTTCGACTCGTTCTTACGTTTCTCGGCCGTGTATGCGTCCTTGCCGGCTTCGATCGCGGCCGTAAATGGGTTAGCCGTATTTGCCGCTGCGGACTTTGCCTTCTCGGTCAGTTCGACGGCCTTTTCCGATGCCGTGTGGTAGATCTCGCCGGCGCGTTCGCGGCCTACTTCGTAATATTCGCCGGCGCGCTCCTGTAATTGACCGGCCGCCTCTTTGCTCTTCTCGATGCCCTTGCGAGTCGCGTCAGCGATATCGCCGCGAAGCTCCTCGCCCGATTTTGGTGCAAAAAGCAGAGCCAAAATGGCACCAATGCCGCCGCCGACCAGCAAATATGTCAGTTTTGTCGCCGCGCTTGTTTCTTCTCTTTCGTATTCACGTCCCATGATAATTTCTCCTCGCGCTTATGAGCCAGCGCTTAGCCTTATAAAATCTCGCTATGCCTAGACTATAACAAACAAATAATATACTCGGCAACGAAATTATCACATCGCCCCCATCTGTGAATGTCAGACAGATTACTTTGCGCATCTTAGCGGCTTTGTCTGGAACAGACCTTGTTTCACGCGAAGACGCAAAGCACGCAAAGTCAGTCCAAAATGCGGGCTCTTCGCTGATTTGTTACAATCACAGTTTGTTTTTCGCCATGGATACGAGCCTTATACGAAATTTCTCCATTATCGCCCACATCGATCACGGCAAATCGACGCTGGCCGATCGCATTTTGCAGTTGACGGGCGCCGTCGCTGAACGCGATATGGAAGCTCAGCTGCTCGACGATATGGACCTCGAGCGCGAGCGCGGCATTACGATCAAGGCCCACGCCGTAAGGCTGGATTATAAGGCAAAAGACGGCAAGAACTATGTTCTTAACCTCATCGATACACCTGGGCACGTGGATTTTAGCTACGAGGTATCAAGATCGCTGAGCGCGTGCGAGGGTGCCCTGCTAGTCGTCGACGCGTCGCAAGGCGTCGAGGCTCAGACACTTGCAAACACCTATCTTGCCATCGAGAATGACCTCGAACTGATCCCTGTTCTGAACAAGATCGATCTGCCGAGCGCCGAGCCCGAGCGGATAAAGGAACAGATAGAGACGATCATCGGCCTCAGCACAGAACACACCGTGCTTGCATCCGCCAAAACCGGCGTGGGCATCGAGGACATTCTCGAGGAGATCATAAAGGACATTCCTCCGCCGAAGGGTGACAAGAAGGCTCCGTTAAAGGCGCTGATCTTCGATAGCTGGTACGACAGCTATCGCGGCGTGATCGTGTTGTTTCGCATCATCGACGGCACACTGAAGAAGGGTACGAAGATAAAATTTTTCAACACCGGCCGCGAGCATCTTGTTGAGACTATTGGAGTCAATCGCCCCCGACCAACGCCGATCGGCGAACTCGGACCGGGCGAGGTCGGCTTTCTCACCGCGTCTATCAAGACAGTTGCCGACGTGCAGATCGGCGATACGATCACGGAGGCAGCGCGCCCCGTTGATAAGCCTTTTCCGGGTTTTCAGGAAGTAAAACCAATGGTTTTCGCCGGTCTTTACCCGATCGATTCGGCACAATACGAGGACCTGCGCGATGCGATGGAAAAGCTGCGTTTGAATGACGCGTCGTTTTTCTTTGAGCCGGAATCATCGACTGCACTCGGCTTCGGCTTTCGCTGCGGCTTTCTCGGGCTCCTGCACATGGAGATCATTCAGGAACGTCTGGAACGCGAATTTAACCTCGAACTGATCACGACCGCCCCGGGCGTGCGTTATCGCGTCACTACAACCGACGGCGTTACCGAGGAGATCGATTCGCCGTCAAAGATGCCCGACGTTGGCCGTATCACAAAGATCGAGGAGCCGTATATCGAGGCGACGATCCTCACAAACGACGAATTTCTCGGCGGGATCCTGCCGCTGCTTGATGAAAAGCGCGGTGTGCAAACGAAATTCGAATACGTTACCACCAATCGCGTGATGCTCGTTTACGATCTGCCGCTGAATGAGATCGTGCTCGATTTTTACGACCGTCTGAAAAGCGTCTCTCGCGGCTACGCATCGCTCGATTATCATCTGTCAGGATATCGTGAATCGAAACTAGTAAAGCTCGACATCCTCGTCTCGGGCGAGCCAGTCGATGCTCTCTCGCTGATTCTGCACACCGCAACGGCAACGGCAAAAGGGCGCCTTCTGACCGCTAAGATGAAGGAACTCATCCCGCGGCAAATGTTCGAGGTCGCCATACAGGCCGCCATCGGCAATAAGGTGATCGCCCGCGAAACCGTTAAGGCCATGGGTAAGAACGTCATCGCGAAATGCTACGGCGGCGACATCTCGCGAAAGCGCAAGCTGCTCGAAAAGCAAAAAGAAGGCAAAAAGCGAATGAAAAAGGTCGGGCGCGTCGAGATACCGCAGGAAGCTTTTTTGGCGGTTTTGAAGGTTAACGAAAGCTAGGGGTGCCGTTTTGTGCGCCGCTCCGCGATTTCTCAAAACCCTCTTTTAACTTCACAGCAACTTCCCTTCGGCCGGACACAAAGTTTATTGACACGAATGGTGTATCGTGATATGAAGTTGTCAAATGAGCCATGTGGCTCGACGGAGGTACGATGTCAAAAATAAGATTGTATGTTCTGGTTTTTTTTACAGTCTCAACGCTTGCTTCGTCGGTTTTTCCGCAATCACGGATCGGCGTAATTGCGGAATCAGGATTTATTATTAGTTCAATCGATACAGCAACAAAACAATCTGAACTTGGTATTGCTGATATCCTCATTGCAACAGACATTACGGGTCAGATTGTTGACGTTGAAAGATTCCAGGAAGCGATTAGTAAAATACCCCCACACTCGGAACTCCGAGCAATGTTATTGCGAATCAGTTCGACTACTGGAAAGTATGAGGAAAGGGAAGCAAGGATTAAAACTTATCCAATGGTTTCCCTTAACAAGTCGCGGCTAGGAATAGTTGGTCCTTTTGGTTTGGTCGTTAAATATATCGATCCAACGACGCCTCAGCCTGACCTTAAAGTCGGCGATATTCTAATATCGACTGAGGTTACTGGACAATTGGTTGATGTAGCCGATTTCAAAAAGTCGATTAAAGAGAGTCCTTTGGGGACGGCTATTCGTGCGACACGTATTAGATTTAATCCCATGACTGGTAGTCTGGATGAGAACCAAATACAACTCAAAACATACTCCTACCCGATTGTAGTACTGAGTAAATCCAAAACGAGTGTTAATAATAATAATGTACCCGTGGTGTCCTCGTTTAAAAAGAACACTCCCTGCTCAACCGATCTCACAGCGAGCTTAGATTGTCCGCTAAGTCCATGTTCATGGTGCTGTGCTAGATGCGAATACCAGGGAGCGCAGTGTGGCACATCTCCGTGCGAAACTGGAAAAACTGCCAGTCGTAACGTTTACGGACGGTGTATATTCAATTTCTGTGCTTGAGATTGATTACCCCGGATAAGAATCTGAAACATCAACAATATTTGCAAAATCTTGATCTCTCGATTCTGCTTTTGCCTAGCAAACAAGGTCGGGTATTAGAAGCGATGATTTCGCTGATCGATTAAACAATCGGCGAAATTCAATCAGGCGAATTCAGAGAATTGTAGGACACGTTTTTTTCACTGTTTCCGACAGATGTGAAGTTAGTCACGAAATTTCATTTCGTGCTCTCCGGTAAAAAATCACCGACAAACTTTCGCTCCATGCCGTTGCCCCAGCCGCAGCCGTGGTCACTGGTGATCATCGTTCGCGAATTCTCGCCGACGAACTGTCCCTCGAACGATAGCAGATGAAGTATCGATCCCGGCCGCAGATGTTCGCTCGCCCACGAGATCGGCGAATTGCCGTGAGCGTCACGCGCCTCTTTGTCGGCGCCGTGATTAAGCAAGTACTCGATCATCGCTTCGTCGCCGTATGCGGCGGCGCGATGCAGCGGCGTCTCGCCCTTTGTGCGAACGTCGCGCATAAACGCACCAGATTCGCCACCGGGGATTGTCTTTGCATTTACGTCGGCGCCGTTCTCGACGAGCAACTTTATGACATACAAAAAATACGGCCGGCCGGCTTTGCAAAGCGCGCTGTGGAGCGGCGTCTCGCCGGTTTCGGCAAGCGCGTAATTCACATCCGCGCCTCGCGAGATCAGGAAGTCAACGACCTTCCAATGGCCAAAGAACGAAGCGTGGCCGAGTTCGGTGTTGAGATCGATGCTCTCGAGATCGCCGCCCGCATCGAGAACGGCTTTGAGGGCAGTCGTGTCGTTGTAATAGACAAACCATTGCAGCGGTTTGACGTCGCCTTCGTTCAGGACGCTTTGCCAATCCGACAGTTTCAAAAGCTCGAAAACCAGATCGGTGCGTCCGCGGGCGATGCGGTCGAGGATCGTCACTTTATCCATAACTTTAGCCACAGATTAACACAGATACATGCGGATTTAAGGTTGATTTCTTATCCGTCTTATCTGTGTCAATCGGTGGCTAGTTGTTCCCGAACCTGACCGCAGCACGCGCCTTTGCGCGAGCAGCTTCCGTCTCGCGATCACGCGGCGGAGCGTTTGTCTGTAACGAATTCAGCATTTCCTGCGCCGCAGCCGCAACGCGCTCTACCGCGAGATTAAAGGCTTCCGCGTTCGCCATCGACGGCTTATTAAACCCGGACAGCTTTCGCACGAACTGGAGCGCCGATGCATTCACTTCGTCGGTTGTCGCCGGCGGTTCAAAATTAAAAAGCGTTTTGATATTTCGGCACATAAGTAATTGAAAATTAAGGCTTTGTAGACGCGGCCTTTAGCCCTTCGTTTGACAGCCGTCGATTTGGGTAACGCTTCAGAGCGTTTCGAAATGCCTTGGCGGCGTCTTCTTTCCTACCCGTCTCTAGAAGCAACTCACCGGCAAATTCCCAAGCCGGTTTTGGAATCGTCGGCGGACCATATTCGAAAACGAGCTTGTCTTCGCTTTCGGCGGCAGAAATCGCTTTTTTGATTGCGGCTTCTTTTTCGCCGGACGCAAACAGAATGGCAGAATCCAGAATTTGCTCCATAACCGATGCCGCGTCCAGATCACTCTGCGACACGCTCGAATAGCGAGAAACCACATCCGTATTATTCTCGCTTCTCTGCTTTCCTGCGCTCCGCTCTCGCAGCGATGTTAGAGACCGACGTGCGGCGGCGAGATCCTTTCTCCTGACTTGCTCCAAACCGATTGCCAGGTCGTGTCCCGCAAAAACCCCCAACATCATGATGCCCGATGCATCCACGGGCTCAAGGAGTGTAGCCGGTCCTTTGCCGCGCGTCTCCACCAAAAGCGTGGCACGACACATTGCCAGATGTGTTCGTGCATATGGCGACGGATTTTTTTGGGCGTCCTCCTCAACGATAGTCAGCAATTTGTACGCTTCATCGTCCTTGCCAAGCTGCGGATAGGCGTGAACCAGCCAGTGCAGCGGATGATAACCGCCTGAGCCCGAGTCGCGGGCGGTTTTCAGCGAAGCTGTGTTTGCCGCGATCGAATCTTCCCACATGCCCAACGCGAAAAAAATATGCGACGGCATATGTTGTGCGTGTGACGCGCTGCGGGCAACCCTTCCGTAAAGGCGGGCCGCGCGAAGGCCCAGCGGAGCGTGGGTCGGGTCGTCATAAGCGTGGATCAAATAATGAAGAGCCCCCGGATGCCGAGGATTTTTTTCGTAAATGCTCTCGCCGATCGCGGCCGCCCGCATATAGTTTTCCGTATTCCGCGTAGTTCCGGTAAGACCGAGGATCGAAAGCGTGTAAAACGCCCGAGCCTCGAGATCATCGGGAAAGCGTCGTGTTAATTCACCCAGCGCGTTTGAATATTTGCGAGCGATCTCATCTTGTCCGCCGTCAAGATACAACTGTTCGACCGCATCGAGATAAAGTTTTTCGCGTTCCGTGGGGGCTTTGGCACGACGCTCGGCCGGCGTCGGGGCCAGCCTGGCAAGAACCTCGAGAGCGGCTTTGCGATTTTGTTCGCCCCATATGCGCTGGTCGTGAGTCATCGCTTCTCCCCAATAGGCAAGGGCAAAATCCGGAGCGATGCGCGAAGCTTCGGCGAAAGAGCGTCTTGCTCTGCCGTACTCAAAACTATGCAGAAGAAGGACACCCTCGATAAAATGTTTTTGCGCCTCCGGCGGTCCCGAAGTCGGAAAATTGATCTCGCCGAGATCTACTTTGCCGGACGCGGTACTTCCACCATGCGGGTCGTGACCCTGGCCGCACACCGTACCGACAGCGATCAAAATAGAAGCAAGTACTGTAACCGTTTTTCTCATAGCTAAACTCCGCGTTTCGAACAACAGGGATCTCGATATTTGAGTATTCACGAATTGTAGCGCAATATCGTTGCCGAATCCGAGATGATAAACGCTTAAGCAACTTTCTTTGCCCACTCAGCAGTCTCGCGAGCCATTTCTGTAAATACGTTTTCGGTTGAAGTACGGGTCTTTTTGAGAATTTTGTAGCTGTGATCACCGGTGTCGATCGTGTGAAGAGTTGCTCGTTTGCCGAGCTTTTTGATAACGGGACGAAACAAAGTGAGGTCGTTTAGCGCGTCTCGCGTGCCCGAGAGAAAGAGCATAGGAATTTTAACTGCGCCGAGATGTTCTGCACGTGAGTCGCCGGGGCGATTTGGCGCGTGCAGCGGAAACGAAAAGAGCACGAGACCCGTGACGCCATCTAGTGGCTGCTCAGACTGCGCCGTTGTCGTCATTCGTCCGCCAAACGAGTGCCCGCCGGCAAGCAGCGTGAGCCGCGGCTCGAGTCTCTTTGCCTCCGCGACGGCCGCACGCACGGTCGCCGTTGCCACCTTTGGCGTGTCGACACCGCTGCGGGGCTTTTCTTTGAAAGGAAAGTTGTAACGAAAAGTCGCGATTCCGCGTTTCGCAAGTGCCTCAGCGATATTCTGCATTGACGACGAGCGCATATCGGCACCGGCTCCGTGACCGAGCACGAGCAGATGCGTCGCTCCTGCGGGGCGCATCAGCAGCGCCGACACTTCGCCCTTTTCCGGCGTTGCTTCGAATCGAATTTCCTTTGCGCCAATCATCTATCAAAATCAATCGAGAATTTCCGTAATCCCCTGGATGGTAACGGTGTAAGTAGAATTAGAAACCTCGTTGACGCCTGCGTAGACCACATGTTCTGCCCCGCAGCGCTCACAGACTACTATCACTATCGACGGCCAACCGCCATCCTGTGATTTTCCAACAACGCCTATACCAAAGTGATTCTTCGCGTCGGCAACGCTGTCCGCTCCCCATTCTTCTTCCCAAAGTGAAACTGCTTTAATGATCCGAGCATACTCAATCGAGTTAGGAGCTTGACATTGTACGCAGAAGAATTCGTAGACGGACGCATCAGTCTCCGACGTTCGGAAGTCCGGCCTTCGCCAATAGCTTGTTTCCAAAGATGATTTTCCAAACTTCACTCTTGGTTCGGTCGATAAGGCTAAACGCTAAAATTCTTCTTCAACCCCTGCCACACGTCGCCGTAACCTTCTTGCAGTTGCGCCGCCTCCATCGCAAATCGCGTCGGGCGAATGATGTATCGCGACTCGAACATAAAGGCCATCGTGCCCGAGAGCTTTTGCGGGACGAGCTCCATATTCGAGGCTTTTTCGAACGCATCGAGATCGGGGCCGTGCGCGGACATTTGGTTGTGCAAGCTACCGCCGCCGGGGACGAACCCCTCTTCTTTGGCGTCATATGCGCCGTAGATCAGGCCCATATACTCGCTCATCGTGTTGCGGTGATACCACGGCGGGCGAAACGTGTCTTCGCCGACGAGCCAGCGGTCAGGGAATATCACAAAGTCGCAATTCGCAACGCCGGTTTCGCCCGATGGCGATGTCAGAACTGTGAAGATCGACGGGTCGGGATGATCGAAACTGATGCTGCCGATGGTGTTGAATCTTGTCAGATCGTATCTGTATGGCGCGTAGTTACCATGCCACGCGACGACGTCGAGCGGTGAATGATCTGTTTCACAGGACCACAGATTACCGCCAAATTTTGCAACGATCTCGCATGGTGTGTCGCGGTCCTCGAACCAGGCAACCGGCGTTTCAAAATCACGCGGGTTCGCGAGGCCGTTCGCGCCGATAGGCCCGAGATCGGGCAAGCGAAACTGCGCTCCGTAATTTTCGCAGATGTAGCCACGCGCGCCGGCATCCGCCGTGTCAGTAGCCCGCACGTTAGTAAGGGCGCCCTCACCGCTGTCGGCGCCCTCCCTAACAGTCGGGCTACTGACACGAGGTCCGATCTCTACACGAAACTTTAGGCCGCGCGGAATACAACACACACCTCCAGGCGAAAGGTCGATCACGCCAAGTTCGGTAAAGATCGTCAGTCCTCCCTTCTCTGGTACGATCAGCATCTCGCCATCGGCATTGTAAAAATACCGGTCGCCCATGCCCTTATTAAACGCATAAATGTGTATGGCGATGCCGACCTGCGAGAAAAGATCGCCGTTGCCCGCGATAGTCGTAATACCGTCAACAAAATCAGTCGCCGCCGTTGGTATCGGCAACGCGTCCCAGCGCAACTGATTCGGCGTAGTCACAACCTCATCAAACGGCGACGAGCGAAATTGCTTGTTTTCGATTTGCTTGAAACGCTTGTGCAGAACGCTCGGACGAATGCGATACGTCCACGTACGCTTGTTGCCGGAGCGCGGCACCGTGAACGCCGTTCCCGAAAACTGTTCGGCATAAAGTCCAAGCGGCGCTACCTGCGGCGAATTGCGACCGACCGGCAACGCGCCCTCGACCGCCTCAGTCGCAAACTCATTTCCAAAACCTGTTTGATACTTAAGGTTCATAAACCGATTTTGCCCACGAAACGCACGAAAGTCACGAAACAAAGACAATTATTTTCGTGTATTTCGTGTATTTCGTGGGCAAATATTCTAAAGATTTCCCCGACGACGCTGCTCTTCTTCGATCGACACAAACAGAGCCTTGAAATTACCTTTACCAAAACCTTTGCAGCCCTTACGCTGTAGAATTTCGTAGAACACGGTCGGACGGTCCTCGACAGGTTTTGTAAAGATCTGCAGCAGATAGCCTTCGTCGTCCCGGTCGACGAGTATGCCGAGACGTTTTAGATCCGCGATGTCTTCGTCGATCTCACCGACGCGATCCGGCAGCTCTTCGTAATACGTGTCGGGCACACGCAGAAACTCAACGCCGTTGTCCTGCAACATCGCAACCGTGTGGCGAATGTCGCGACAGAGCAATGCGACGTGCTGCGCGCCCGCTGAACGGTAAAAATCGATGTACTCCTGTATCTGCGATTTGCCGCCTTTGCCGGTCGCGGGTTCGTTGATCGGGAACTTGATATTGTGCTGGCCGTCCGACATGACGATCGACATCAGGGCCGAATACTCGGTCGAGATGTCCTTGTCATCGAACGTGATGTAGCGGAAAAAGCCGAGCACGTCGCGATAAAAATCGCACCAAGTGTTCATCTTGCCGAGTTCGACGTTGCCGACGATGTGATCGACGATCATCAACCCAACGCCGTCGCCCTCGACCTCTTGCGAGACAAAACCGGGCAGGAAAACTCCGTTGTAGTCAGTGCCGCCGTGTCCGTTTGATGCCTTGCCGTTGGCGGAGCCCTTACTGACGTGCGGGCTACTGACACCATACGAAATAAACGAGTGGATCGTGTCGCCGTAGGTCGCTATCGCGGCCTTGCGGACGCTGCCATGCTCGTCCTTCCAATCGTGCGGCTCGGTGACTGGCGTCGCGCCGCGTCGAACGGCTTCGTTGAACGCGTGATCGGCGTCCTCGACATAAAACGCGATGTCCTTGACACCGTCGCCGTGCTTTTTCAGATGTTCCGCCGCCGGATGCTCAGGCCCCATCGGCGCCGTCAGCACAAAATTCACATTGCCCTGCCGCATCAGATAGCTCGTCGTCTCGCGGTTACCTGTCTCAAGCCCAGAGTACGCGTGGCGCGAAAAACCAAACGCCTTGCGGTAATAAAACTCGGCCTGCTTTGCATTGCCTACATAAAACTCGACGTGATGAATTTTCTTTAGCCCAAGCGGATTCTGCACCGCCGTATCTGTATCAGTTGCTGTGTTTGTTTCTGTGATCATGACTGTAATCTCTTCTTGGTTCGAATATAGCCTATTTGCTTTGGTTTGATCTCTGCCTTCATCATGTTGCGGATCGCGGTAAAGACAGTTTTGAAATGCTCGTCGTTTTTTGAACTTGATATCTCATTTTGTGACATCAAGTCTGCAAACTCCGGCGAACAATAAATCGACGTGATCAAAAACTCTCAATATACTTCCTCGTAACCTCTTTCAGTTCCGCATACGACGGGATAATATAAAGCACCGGCTGCATGTCGCTGTATGTGTATTCGTGATTGATGACCTGCTCGAGATCGAATTTGCGGCGTTCCACCTTGTCCGAAAACGCATGTTCGAGCTCGCCGAACGACGATAACAAACCGGCGCCGTAGGCTTTTATGTCGTCCTCGTGTTCGACAAGGCCGAATTCTACAGTGAACCAATACAACCGACCGAGCGCCTCAAGCTGTTTGTCGGTCGCGATGCGCGCGCCCAAGCCGATGAACTGCGAATAGTCTGCAAAGTTCGGGTTTGTAAACATCGGAATGTGGCCGATGGCCTCGTGCACGATGTCCGGTTCGGGCGTGTACGCAGGCTGCGAGTGATGGCGAATGTATTGCGTGCAGAGCATGACCCGGTACGACAGCCACGAGAGAAACGCTCGCGTCTCGACGAGGCCCTCGATCGGAGCGAGACGGAAACCCGTAAGTTCCTTTAGGCACCGGTTCATCTCAGAAAGCTGCGGAATCCGCGCGGTCGTGATGCCAAGGTCTTTCTTAGCCCGCAGATAAAATGGCGACGCATACCTTTGCTGCAGTTCCTCAAGTTCCTCAGCGACGTAACGCCAGACACGCTGCTCGCGTGGGCTGTAGTCGACATCAGTTATCTCGCCGGTCTCGCGAAAATTCTTTGCAAAGCCGGCGATGACGTCGCGGCGTGCCCGATATTCGCCGTCGTTCGCACCGGGATGGTCGAGATCAAGTTCGTTGATGTTCTCGAACTTCATTTCGCGAAACTCCGGTAGGTCTTTGTCCGAGACTTGGAAATTCTCGATTGCAAAATCGTGTTCGGATGAAGCGGCTGTTGAGGTTTCGGTTAGCATTGCGGCGGTTGCTCCTGTCATAAATTCGATGCGGGCGTGAAATTTACGGTTATCTGCGAATAAACCATTCTAATTGAAAGCATCACCAATTTGAATAACGATGCTGTGTTAGATCACAGGGAACGCTTTAGATTGTTAGTTTTTTCTATTACAATGCCTTATATTGTAATGGACCATGATCGACGAAATTGACCGGAAAATACTAAAAGAACTTCAGGAGGACGCTCGCACCAGTTTCGCCGAACTAGGCCGACGCGTCGGGTTGACGACGCCAGCGGTGATCGAACGGGTTCGCAAACTCGAGGACGCCGGTATTATCATCGGTTACCGTGCCGAGATCGACACCGCAAAGGTCGGTCTTCCCATCACGGCGTTTGTGCGGATGAGCATAACGGGCGTCGATTACAGCCACATCATTGAGGTCGCCGAAGAAACGAACGAGATCCTCGAATGTCATCGCGGCACAGGCGGGGACA
Source organism: Pyrinomonadaceae bacterium (assembly GCA_046154245.1). Taxonomy (GTDB): domain Bacteria; phylum Acidobacteriota; class Blastocatellia; order Pyrinomonadales; family Pyrinomonadaceae; genus OLB17. The sequence continues at coordinate 1,896 of JBJXFZ010000108.1, read as the reverse complement.
GCTTTATAATGAAAGTCGCCGTTGCATCGGTCGAGCATCTCCAGCAGATCATCGACAAACTCACTCCCTATGGAATTACGACAACCGCGATCGTTTTGTCATCGCCGGTGAAAAGAAGAATAATCGAAATTTAGGTGAGGTCACAGAAATACGTTATGAAGAAGTTAGCGTTATTGACAGTACTAATATTCACGATCGCGATAGCTGCCGCTGCACAACAAAAAGCCAATTCAAAGCTGACTTTAGAAAACGGCGTAAAACCGCACGTGGGCATCGACGCGATCTATGCGGAATTCAGCGAGGCATACGACAAGCTCGACGCTAAGATGGTCACAGATCTTTACACAGACGACGCTCTTTATCTGACGCCCGAGAGCGGCATTCAACGGGGACGCGATGTGATCATTAGTAACTTCAAGCCGTTTTTCGATTCCATCAGAAATAACGGCGGCAAACTGGACATTGCATTTCACATCGTCGAGCGTCGTGTGTCGGGCAACATGGGCTATGATGTCGGCACATTTTCGTTGACGAGCACGGGTAAAAGCGGCGCGACCCAAACATCGAAAGGAAAATTCGTCGTAATCGCTCTCAAAATGAAGAACGGTCGGTGGAAGTTTCAACTAGACAGTTACAGCGACATGCCGAAAGGAATGTGATCATGCGAACTACAGAGTTCAGCGCCAGTTGCCGATCAGCACAAACCCCGACCAGTAAACGAAGGTGAATTAGCAGGGGTGCTCTTATCCCTTAGAAGCCATTGCCTCGCCGTAGGAATCATAATATTCCTTGTGTTCACAGAGTTTACCGTCTCTGAAATAGAACACCATTGCCCAGTCGGGTTTCGCGAACGGCCCCGTTTGGCGTTTCACCTAATTCGACGTGTATGAAGTAATCGAATGCCGCGGTTTGTTTACGAATGCCAGACGATCTGACTGCGTAAGCGAAGCACCGAGCGTTCAAGTCCAAGTGTCTCAAAAACCGACAGCATCGATGGGCCGACGGCGACGCCGGTGAGCAGAGTGCGGGCTCCGTTCATGATGACGCCGAGCTTTGTGCCTTTTTCTTCGGTGAAGGATTTTACGACGGTCTCGATGTTTTCTTCCGTGAAAGGCTTTTCAGCAAACTCACTTTCAAAACGCGCCGCAAGTTCCGGCAGCCACGTTTTGAGATCGGGAAACTTGTTAAGGTTCTTGTCGATAGCAGCTTTGTCAAAATCGAAATCCTCGCTGAAATACGCACGGCCCTGCGACGAAAAATCCTTTAGCGTGAAAAACCGCTGACGTATCAGGTCGATTGTTCTTTCATACCACGGCGCGTCGTCGTCCTCGTACTCTTCGCGCCATAGCTTGTTTGCTTTAAGTTCTTCTTTGACCATCGGCAACAGGTCGGCAAGCGCCATCGTGCGGATGTATTCGGCATTCATCCAGATGAGCTTATCGTCTGTCCAGCGTTTTGGATTGTTCGGCTCGTAATTGAAGATCGCCGACGAGCGATGAACCCCGGCTAGCGAAAATTTTTGTATCAACGCGTCGAGAGAGTATATCTCTCGTTCCTCGCCGGCTGACCAGCCCATCAGAGCGAGAAAATTACGAAAAGCTTCGGGTACAAATCCGGCATCTCGGTACGTCGTGAGAGAAACGATCTCGCCGTGAATTCGCTTTGACAATTTCTTGCCGCCCGGTGCGAGTATCAGCGGAAGATGGGCAAATCGCGGCGGCGTGACGGCTAACGCCTCGTAGATCAGTATCTGCTTATGAGTGTTTGTAAGATGGTCCTGACCGCGAATCACGTCCGTTATGTCCATCTCGATGTCGTCACACACAACGGCAAGGTTGTAGAGCGGATGTCCGTCGGAGCGGAGAAGCACGAGGTCCTCGGTTTCTGCATAATCGC
>JBJXFZ010000091.1:0-6920 GCA_046154245.1 Pyrinomonadaceae bacterium | reverse complement strand
TATGGATGTGAGCTCGCCCGCCTCGCGCGTCGGGAGTGGTGCCTTAGACCAAAAGCCCGACCAACGTTGAGTTGACGTTTGCCTTAACAATCGCAGCCTGTTCTGGTACGAGAAGCTCTGCGTTGGCTAAGCCGAAAACGAGATAGTCTAGCGTTGCGACCACCTTCGGTTCATTCGCGTGTTCGACAATCTCGCGCCAGAATGGATGTTCGCGGTTATAAGTGACGAAAACCGTTTTCCCCTCCTGACGGACATTGTAGAACGGCCCTTCTCCATAATCCGCTTCGTTAAATTCAACCCTTAGCCCAGCCGGGGTCTTCAAGTCCGAAACATGCGGATTTCGAGGTTTTTTTCCATCTTTCGACGTATGAGTTCCCTTTGATCCTTTCCGTTCACGCGTTTCGATGAGGGTCTTAGGTTTAGGAATTAACTGTGACCGGCGCTTAATGTTGCCCTCAGCTAGCGAATGGTCGATCGCCCCCCTGTTCGCATTCGCACGTTTGCGCCCCTTCCTGCCCGACTCTTGCCACATGCCGCTCGTAATTGAGGAAATCTTGTCCAGCACGCTTTTTGGGGGCGTTATCGTCATCTTCTTAACATCAGAATGAAGAAGGGCATCTAGCGAACCGTCAAATTCAATTTCGGCTCGAAAATGTGAGTAGTCAGGATGTTTCTTATAAAAGTCAAAGGTTTCGGACTCCATTATTTCTCGGTTGTTTCTAAGAATATAGAAACCAGAATTTTGCGGGATAATGCCCAGGTCCTTGTTTCCCGACTGACCGTAATCAGGCAAGTCTACGACTCGAAGATGTATTGTGCCACCTTCAATTTGGACGGGCTCATCGTATACGATAGTTGTGTCTTTATCCGCAAGCATTAGCGGATCAATCGCATCAACCGTGCGCCCATTAACTGATATCAACGTACCGGCTTTGAGAAATTTCCGAAAAATCTGACCGAGGCGTTTCCGCAAAACATTCGCAAATTCCGTCGGGCGTCGATTATTTATCCGATCTGTCTTGGAAAGACGAATCATAGTTGACCAATCGTCAAAGAGCTTGCCATTTCCCTGGTCTCTGATCGGCTGAACCCATTTAACAAATTCGTTCGACTCTTCAATGATCTCTAAATCAAATCCGCCGTAAAAGCCATCCCCACCATTTGTTCGGGTAAACACTTCAACCCGTTTCGACATACTAATTGAAGCCGTCACGAGTCCCATCCCAAACTTACCGAGATCGTTTTCGACACGAGACGTTTCTGAACCGAGTCGAAGGGCCTCATCAAGCCGAGACTCATCCATCCCGCTCCCGTCATCTGCGATCTCGACTACAATGTCGCCTGCGCGGTCTGCAATCGAAACGGCAATGTTCTCTGCTCCGGCATCAATTGAGTTATCGATCAAGTCAGCGATAGCCGAATAGCTGTCGTAGCCTAATTCTCGGAGTGCTGAAAGTGTGCGTTGAGGATTGGGTGGGTTAGAACGAAAAGAAGCAACATCTACCCGAAATTCGGGTGTAGTTATACTGTACATTTTTTTATTGCCCTCGATAGTCGAATACCATCAAAGGTCTTTGTCTAAAATAGAGCAACGATCCAATACAGACCATCACTCACCCTAAAGGTTAAATCTTCATAGTTAACTAGTCAAAAGGTCGATGCAGTCAACGCAGTATTAAGTTGTGGCAGATGTATGAGCGATACCTTACGCACCTCGAATTTGAAACGGAGGGCGGCCGCGAGAGAAATAAGACCACGTTTATCGGGCGCGGCCTGTTTAGTGAATAGTGAAGAGTGAAGAGTGATAAGTGAACCGTGAATTCCGTCCGCAACGGCGAGGTTTTTTTTGTTTTGCGCGCGTATAATGTCCAAAACACAATATTGGCCCGGACGCGCCTAGCGCGATCTGCCAAAAAAAGGAGACGACGATGACACCACTTGATCCTAACACCGGCGCGACGACACGCGTTTCGATAATCGAACGCGTGGGGCTTTCATTTGGGCTCGTTCCAGCGGCGGTGGCCGGTGCGGTTGGCGGGGCGATGACGCTCCGATTTCTCAACGACCTGCGCAATTCCGAGGCGGCCGGGTATTCCACGGTCCTTACGGGAACGCTCGAGATCGAAGTCGTCGTCGGTACAGTACTCGCGATCGCGGCGATCGGCATCGCGATCGGCGTCCTGGTTTCGGCGATCAGGATATTCACCAACAACAAGACTGCCTCGCCGCCGGGCATATTGTTTTTGCTGGTGGCATTGCTCGCAGCCGCACCGCCATTAATGATGTACTACGTCATCCGTTCGATAAAGCGCGTCGCCATAGAGCCTGTCGAGGGCGGCCTTGCGTCGGTGGTAGGATGAGACTGATGCGAAAAATAGGACGACTGGGACCGATGGGACGAACGTGTCGAAGACGCGAGACGGGAAGAGAGAGCAAGAGGGTGAGAATGGAAAAACTATTTGTCGGTTCGGCGTTGCTCGTCTCGTCGAGCGAGGCGTGCGCGGAACATATTCTCTTTTAGACCGCCTTTCTCGAGGAAATCTTTTTCGAGGCGCCTGATCTGCTGGTCGAGCAGGTAGTTTGTCTGGTGGATCAGGCAGATTATTATGTTGGCCACGACTTCGGGCGGGCGTGTCTCAAGATAAGTCCTATAGGTCTCATAGGACACATCTTTCTGCGAGCCTAGTTTGCGGACAAATAATGCTTCGCGAGAGTTTTTGTCCCAAAGCACAGCGCCGCGAACACGTAGGAAATCGCGATAGTCTTCGAGAAGTTCTTCGAGGCTGGCACGGGCGACATTGACTAGTTTGATTTCGGTCTCGCGCGAAGTGCCGCTCGCCTGGCTGCCTTCGAGAATGTTTTGTTTGCCGGAGCGCGCGGCCTGCACCATTTGATCTCGTGTTCGCGAGAATTTTTCGACAAATCTTTCGGAGAAAAACACGGTCGCGTCATAAACGATTCGCGATTTCTGAAACGACAGCAGATCTTCGTAGCCGCCGTGGGGTGGGATGAACCCTTCGCTCATTTGCACATTATACCCACGCACACAGGTCAACCCCAACTGGTCACCCAACACAAAGAGAAAAAGACCACGCTTATCGGGCGCGGCCTGTTAGTGAATAGTGAATAGTGAACAGTTAATAGTTAATAGTGAATAGTGAACAGTGAACAGTGAACGGTGAACAGTTAATAGTGAATAGTGAATAGTGAAAAGTGAAAAGTGAAAAGTGAATACCGTCAATTATTGTGACAGCGCCGCAGGCAGTGGGCGAGCTTTTGGCGGCAGTTTTGGCCGTTGCCGGCGATGCAGCGATCGAAGCGGGCGTGACAGGCCCTTCGACAGTTATCCTGCGCTCCGCAGGTCGCGACGGCTATGCCGCTCGCGCTCGCGAACGGATGTACAAACAAGACAGCCGACAGAGTGATTATCGACATTGCGATTATTCGTTTCATTGTAATTCTCCTTTTTTAGCCCCGCGAAAAAACGGGACGGGTCTAATTAAGGAAAACGTTTTCCGTGCTGTTAGACGCGTGAGGCGGCAGAATAGTCGGAGGCGGCGAGAGAGCGAGAGAGCGAGGGGGCGAGAGGGCGAGGGGGCGAGAAAGCGAGAGAGCGAGAGGGCGAGGGGGCGAGAAAGCGAGAGAGCGAGAGAGCGAGAGAGCGAGAGGGCGAGAGAGCGAAAGGTCGAGAGAGACCTCGCTTGACATTTTATTGAATTAGAATCATTCTAAATCTAAATAGCAGATGAATCACGCAGTCGAAGACATCGAAAATCTGGGATTGACGAAGCAGCGTCAGGCGGTGTTGCGTGTGATTCGCGAGTCGGAGCGGCATCTGACGGCGAATGAGGTTTTTGAGGATGCGAAGCAGGTTTTGCCGGGGATTTCGTTTGCGACGGTTTACAACAGCTTGCGGTATCTGAAGACTGAAGGGCTGATCGGCGAAATTCAGTTTGGCTTGGACGCGAACCGCTATGACCGCAATTTGACGAAGCACGATCATGCGATCTGCAACGGGTGCGGCAAGATCGTCGATATGGAGTTGGATGTTCCGACGACGCTCGTTAGTGCGGCGGCCGAACACTCGAACTTCCAGGCCGAGTCGATCGAGCTGACGTTACGCGGGCTTTGTTCTGAATGCAAAGTTGTCGATGTGAAAGGCGAGTTAACCGCAGATGAAGCAGATAAAGCAGATGAAAAAAAATAAATCAGTTCTAATCTGCGTTTTCTGCGTCATCTGCGGTTGAGATCGTTGGCGGCGACGCGTCTCGGCAGAAACAAAATTACCAATATCTAGGGAGAAATAATAATGAGTGAAATAAAAACAAACGGAAATGGAAGCAAGTGCCCTTTTACGGGCGGTACGATCAAGCACAACGTAAGCACACAGAGGTCGAACCGCGATTGGTGGCCGAACATGCTGAATTTAGGCATATTGCGGCAAAACTCCGAGCTTGCCGATCCGATGGGCGATGAGTTTGATTACGCGGCGGAATTCAACAGTCTCGATCTGGCGGCGGTGAAGAAGGATCTTCACGCGCTGATGACCGACTCGCAGGATTGGTGGCCGGCGGATTACGGTCATTACGGGCCGTTCTTTATCCGCATGACGTGGCACGCGGCGGGCACATATCGCGTGGCAGACGGCCGTGGCGGTGCGGGTCAGGGCGAACAGCGATTCGCGCCGACCGACAGTTGGCCCGACAACGGCAACCTCGACAAAGCTCGTCGTCTGCTATGGCCGATCAAGCAAAAATACGGCAAGAAACTTTCCTGGGCCGATCTGCTCGTGCTGACCGGTAACGTCGCGCTCGAGTCGATGGGATTCAAGACCTTTGGATTTGGCGCCGGCCGCGCGGACGTCTGGCAGGCGCAAGAAGACGTCTATTGGGGAGCCGAGGGCGAATGGCTCGCGACAAGCGACAAGGCGAACAGCCGATACACGGGCGACCGGGAACTTGAGAATCCGCTTGCGGCGGTTCAGATGGGCCTCATTTACGTGAACCCGCAGGGACCCGACGGCAATCCCGACCCGCTTCTCTCTGCCCGTGACATTCGCGAAACGTTCGCCCGTATGGCGATGAACGACGAAGAGACGGTTGCCCTCACCGCCGGCGGACATACGTTTGGCAAGGCACACGGTGCAGGCGACGCGGCCTTGGTCGGCGTCGATCCGGAAGGCGGTTCGATCGAATTGCAGGGCTTTGGCTGGATGAGCACTCACGGCACCGGCATCGCCGCTGACTCGATTACGAGCGGTCTCGAAGGAGCTTGGACGGCAACGCCGATACAGTGGGACAACAGTTATTTTGAAACTCTCTTCGGCAACGAATGGGAGCTCGGCAAGAGTCCGGCGGGAGCGCACCAATGGCATCCGAAGGGCGTAGAACCGACGGTGCCCGACGCTTTTGACCCAAATAAAAAGCACCTTCCGATGATGACGACCGCCGACATGGCGATGCGGATGGACCCGGCGTATGAAAAGATCTCGCGGCGGTTCATGGAAAACCCGGCCGAGTTCGCCGACGCCTTTGCACGTGCGTGGTTCAAGCTAACGCACCGCGACATGGGGCCAAAGGCTCGCTATCTCGGGCCCGAAGTTCCGGCCGAAGATTTGATCTGGCAAGATCCGGTTCCGGCCGGCGCGCCGCTCAGCGAAGCAGATGTTGCGGCACTTAAGGCAAAGATCCTCGATTCGGGTTTGTCGGTTTCGCAGCTTGTCACGACGGCGTGGGCATCGGCTTCGACGTTTCGCGGCTCGGACTATCGTGGCGGCGCAAATGGCGCTCGAATTCGGCTCGAACCGCAAAAGAACTGGGAAGTAAACAATCCGGCCGAGCTTGCAAAGGTTTTGAGCACGCTCGAGGGCGTCCAGAAAGATTTCGGCAAGCCGGTTTCGATGGCCGACCTGATCGTTCTCGGCGGTTATGCCGGTGTCGAACAGGCGATCAAGGCTGCAGGCGGCGGCGACGTTCCATTTCCATTCAAGTCAGGACGCGGTGACGCGACGCAGGAACAGACGGAAGTTGATTCGTTTAAGTTTCTCGAACCGCAGGCCGATGGTTTCCGCAATTACAAACGCGGCCACCACACAACGCCGACCGAAGAAATGTTGGTTGACAAGGCACAGCTTCTCACGCTGACGGCACCCGAGATGACGGTCCTCGTCGGTGGTCTTCGCGTTCTCGGCGCTAACTGGGATGGTTCGAAGCACGGCGTTTTCACCGACCGCCCCGGAGTGCTGACGAACGACTTTTTCGTAAACCTTCTCGATATGAGCACGAAGTGGGAAGCGACGGACGACAAGGGCGAAGTCTTTAACGGGAAAGACCGTAAGACCGGCGAGACGAAATGGACGGCGACGCGCGCTGACCTCATCTTTGGCTCGAACTCTGAGCTTCGCGCACTCGCCGAGGTTTACGGTTGCAATGACGCTAAAGAGAAGTTTGTTAGCGACTTTGTCGCGGCGTGGGATAAGGTAATGAACCTTGATCGCTTCGACATTGCCTGATTCAAAAGGGCAACGCTGCATGTAGTCAAAAAGCCTCGTCAACCGGCGAGGCTTTTATAATTAACGGACTGTTCCCGCAAAGTCGCAAAGAACGCTAAGAAAAATCGCCACCGATATTGTGCAAACATGCACGATATGGGCGACTGATCTTCAATTAATCCACTAAATACGGGCGTTTAGCTCGCGGAATGGTGAGTGCACTTGCTTATCAACGTATCTGATCTTTTACGGTCTTTTTATATTTGAAAGGGGGAATAACCATGCGAACAAAGCAATTTTATTTAGCAATTATACTTGGAGTGACTTTTGTATGCGGCGGTTCCGCGTTTGCGCAGGGCAAACACGGAGGCGGCAACGGGAAGGGAAATGGCGGCGGCAAAAGTCGCGGCGGTGAAACGCGTGTCGAGCG
>JBJXFZ010000077.1:0-33267 GCA_046154245.1 Pyrinomonadaceae bacterium | reverse complement strand
GTTGAAGATACCGCCCTTGCTCACGCGCGGGCTTGTGCAAAAACTAAACCCCAACTAATTCGTCTTCCTCGACGAGATAAGGCGAGACCGATGGTTTATCGATATCCTTCTCGAGCACCTTTGCGATAACCGGCAAACTTAGGCTGCGGGTCTTACCAATTCCGGGAACGGCCTTGCCTTTCGCGTAAACATCGTGTCGGCCATGTTCTTTGTACCACTCGCTTAGAGATGCCGTCTTGTGCATTTCCTCAACGATCTGCCGCCAACCGACGCCGGTGTTGTACGCGCAGAACGAGATCTCGCCGTCCTGCGTACCATACGGGATGACGCACATTTCGGTGCGGCGAAAATCGTAGGTAAACAAGTCCTGAAACCACATTCCCTCGACGCACAGCACGCGCCAAACATCGTCGTCCTTTTTCTCAACCTGCATGCGATCGTTGCGGTCGGAGTTAGACGTTGTCGAAGACGGCTTGAATAAATTTACGATCTGCGAGATCGGAAAGCCCTCGGGCGCACGCGACGCGTCGTAATTGCGCATGATCGCGAGTCCGAGCTGTGCCATCGTGAGCTTTTTACCGCGAGCCGTGTCGGTGATGGTCGCAACGTCCTGCATAAACCGCTCGTAGTTGAAAAACTCAAACAGCGAACGCATCTCGTTTGTCTTTTTGTTGACAACGATCAGCGTGAATATGCCGCAGTTCGGATGGCAGTTACACGACGACCAACCCCACGGAGCGTCAGCTCCCTGCAGCATGTCCATCACAGACGTAAAAGCTGAATACGATGACAGCGGAAACCAATCGCGCATCGGCTCGAGCACGCCGTCGAGCTGCGATTTGAGGTCGTGCGTCATGCCTGCGAGGGTGTAGCGCTGTTCTTGACGATCTTTGTCCGATACGTCTTCGTCGCGACCGGTAAAACTGACGGGCTGAAAGGCGATGGTCTGAACTTTGTCGATATTCTCGGCGGCAAACTTGACGATCGAGCCGATGCCTTCGTTATTCCACGAGTTGACGATCGTGGTCACGAGCGTGACCTTGATACCGACCGATGCGAGATTCTCGATGGCTTTTAACTTGACGTCAAAAAGATTGCCGACGCCGCGATGTTTGTTGTCCTCTTCGTTCGTGCCGTCAAACTGCAGATAGACGCCGTGCTGTCCGGCCTCTTTCGCTGCCTTGCAAAACTCGATGTCCTCGGCGTAGCGAATACCGTTTGTCGCGGCGAGTATGCGATAGAAGCCGACCTTCTTTGCATACGCGACGGCGTCCAAAAAATACGGCGAGAGAGTCGGCTCACCGCCCGAGAAAAGAATGATGATCTGCCGTTTTGGCTTGAACGAAACTGCGTTGTCGAGAATCTGCTTTGTGTCCTCGAACGTCGGCTCGTGAACATAGCCAACCTGATTCGCATCCATAAAGCATGGATTGCACATCATGTTGCACCGGTTTGTCAGATCGACGGTGAGCACCGCGCCGCGACCGAATTTGATATCGCTCGTGCCGTGATGATGCACGTGCTTGTCTTCGGCCGCCTTGAAGTCGCGTCCGTAAAAGAGCGACTCGATGCGGTTTAGAAAATGTGCGTCCGTTGCGAGAACATCGACAAATTCACCGTGAGTGGGACACGTCTTTCGCATCAGAACCTGACCGTTCTCCTCGACGATCTGTGCTTTTATCTCGCCGGGATGCGAATCTTTCAATATCTCAAGCGGAATATCACCCGAGATCACACCGTTACGAACATTCTTAACGCAGGTCGGACAAAGGCTGTCAGTCTCACGCGGAAAGCCAAGCGGCGGTGCCGTGCGCTCGTAAGATTTGAGCAGCGGCTCGGCGGCCCACGCGGGCGTTATCGACTCGCCCTCGGGAATCGCACGATTCACGGCCTGAAAGGCCCGCCAACCGAGATCGGCTATCTTAGACAAAGCACGCGACCCGGCCATGCCTTTCGTCTGTCCCTCACCGCGTCTGAAATTATCGCTGAACATAATAATTCACTGGCTCAGACAAGCTAAACCGGTAAGAAGTTTATCAGATTTTACCGTGATTACGAACCTTGGCTGCTATTCGATGAGGCGGGCGATAGCGAAAACACTGCCTGTTGTCGCCGTTGTATTGGGGTTTCTAGTGGTGCCAACTACCACGAGCTTACCATCGGATTGTAGAGCCACGTCGGCAGCCTCAGCGTATTCATTTGGCGTAAACGGGATCGTCGTGCTCTCTTCAAAGGTTCCCGTAGCCGAAAATCGCGCCACCAAAAAATTTCTCGGCGTGCCAAGATAACCAACGAGACGAATCTTACCATCCGAAGAAAGTGCTATGGATTGAGCCGCGTCCGTTGCTCCCGCCGCGAAGTCGTGTATCACAACGCCGTTATTACCAAACGTTGGGTCGGGTCTTCCGTTCGGCCTAAACCGCGCGAGCCACGCATCCGAATCTCCACTTGTAACGGAGCCGCTGAGAAGTATTTTCCCGTCCGTCTGCAGCAATGCCCTGCTAACGCCGCCCGTCAATCCGGGGCCAAATTGCACGCGCAAAAAACCAGCTCGTCCAAACGATTTGTCCCACATTCCAGTCTCGGTCAGTCGGCCGAAGAAAAATTCGCCCGCGCCAATGTTCGATCTGCCGACAAGAAGGATTTTGCCGTCGGGGAGCGCGATCATTTCGACAATATTCGTCGGTGAAAATTTGTTAAATACAATACTGAGAACGCCGTTTGAGCCGAAAGTCGTGTCGCGGGTGCCGTTTGGATTTAGACGATAGAGATAAAACGCCCCCTGATCGCTGATAAACGTCAGAATCTTCCCGTCACTTCGGAGAGCAATTTGAATCGGGTTGGGTTGCTCACCGCCAATTCCTGCGTTCGATGAAAAAATATTGTCATGCCCGCCGTTAGTATCGTTTCGACCCACGCTCACGTATCGGATCCCGACCAGAAACCTGAAAATCCCCAGCATTCGCAACGTGGTCCCGTCCGGGTACATCAAGGCATCTTGAAGATTTGTATTACCATCGGGCTGCCATAAATGAGACTGTGAAAACGTAGGATCGCCAAGACCATTAGGCGTAAATCCTACGAACGCGACGCCCGACGCTGAAAATCCGCTCCACCCAAGGTTTGTATAAAAACCGCCGACAACTATTCGGCCGTTCGGCTGAATAAAAACCCTCAGCGCGCCTGAAGAATAATTCGTTGTCGAATCGGGAATCGAATGCGTTATTTTTCCGTCGCCGTCGAAGGTCGGATCGAGCGTAAACGTTGCAAAGCACGGAAGTATACAAAATAGACCCAAGAAAACCGCCGTCGCCGCTTTCGTGAGTCTATATTTGAGCCCGGAACCAAAAAATAACATCCCTGATGGCCTCCTTCTTCTGCGTTTTGGCTAGTGTATCACAGAGTCAGCCAAACGCCTCCAAATACTTAATACCCGAACCCGTGTTGAAGATGACGACGGTTTCGTTTTCGTGGACGAGATTTTGGTCGATGAGTTTACGCAACGCGGGCAAACACGCCGCGCGGTATTGGGCTATTATGCAAATCTCACTTTTGTCTCGGTGGCTGTGACAAACTGATCCGGTAGGCGATTAGAATAGCTTTCAATCAAATGCCGCAACACATTGATCTTATTTGCCGAACGTTCATCATCCAGCCGCAAAAAGATGACGCCGTGATGTTGACGCCGCTCGCGAAAGATCATTTCGCCAAAATCTTTATCGTTGGTTATCACGATCCAGTTCTCGCCAACGGCCTTATTCAAAACTTCGCTATCCGGACTGCCTTTTGCTTCGTCGAACACAGAAAAGACTTCGTGACCGACACCACGAAGCCATTCCGCGACCGCCGGGCCGGTGCACTCATCAACGAGGAACCGCATTTATGCCGTCTCCACGACTAACGGCATAAACTCGGTGCGGCTCAATGACTCACCCGCGAATAACAGACACGCCTGAATATCTTCAAGCGTAAGGCCTTTGTATTCATCCAAAATCTCTGCCGTCGTCGCGCCGTGTGCGAGCAGACCGAGAATGAACTCAACAGACAGCCGCGTGCCCTTGATCACGGGCTTGCCGGCCAAAACTTTTGGATCGAGTGTGATTCGTTCTAATAAAGCCTGATCATTCATAGCCAGCATTATACATCGGAAACGGAAAATTCTATCCAACAAACGCCTCGAGATATTTCACGCCCGCGCCGGTGTTGAAGATGACGACCGATTCGCCTTCGTGGACGCTGGTTTGGTGGATGAGTTTGCGAAGTGCGGGCCTGTGGCGGTGAGGCTTTTATCGCGTAGCGATATTTGATTGTAGCCGTGGGTGAAAACCCACGGGGAATGGGTTAACATGTCCGCGTCGCGTCAGCGACGATTGAAAGTAATGGCCAATACATATTCGCAAGTTTATTTGCATTTCGTATTCAGCACGAAGAAACGGGCCGAAACGATCTCACCCGATATTGAAGAGCGCATATGGTCGTACATCGCCGGTGTCGCCAAACGCCACGGTATGACTCCGATTCAAATTGGCGGCATCGAGACCCATGTTCACGCACTGGTCGGTGTGCCTACGACGATGTCTTCGAGTCAAGGAGCAAAGGCGTTGAAAGGCGATTCGTCCTACGGAATTCGCAGAGAGTTTCAGGCCGTGGCTGATTTCGGTTGGCAGGATGGTTATGGGGTGTTTTCGGTTTCGCATTCGGCGATCTCGTCTGTAGCTGACTACATAAAAAATCAACGCGAGCATCATTCAAAACGAAGTTTCGAGGAGGAATATGTCGGCCTTCTCAAGAAGCACGGCGTCGATTATGATGAGCGGTACTTGTTCGATTAATTCAATCGTCGCGATGCGACGGGATTCATGGGTTTTCACCCGTTCCGTGGGTTTTCACCCGTCCGTGGGTTTTTACCCACGGCTACAATCAGGCGTCGCGATGCGACGAATTTCCCTACGCAAAAGCCTCGAGATACTTAACGCCCGAACCGGTGTTGAAGATGACCACGGACTCGCCCTCGCGGACGAGCTGTTGATCGATCAGTTTTCGCAAAGCCGGCAGACACGCGGCGCCTTCGGGAGCGGTAAAAATGCCTGTGAGCGCGCCGATCTCGGCGACGGCGGCGACGAGTTCCTCGTCGGTGACTGAGATCGCGGTGCCGCCCGAGGCGCGCAATGCGTCGAGGATGAGAAAGTCACCGATCGCCTTTGGCACGCGGAGGCCGGATGCGACTGTAGCAGCGTTTTCAAACTCGTCGGCGAAGCGTTCACCTCGCTCGAATGCTCTCACTATCGGCGCACACGTCTCGGACTGCACGGTGATCATTCGAGGACGTTCACTGCCGATCCAGCCCATTTGCTGCATTTCGTCAAACGCCTTCCACATGCCGATCAAACCGGTGCCGCCGCCGGTTGGATAGATGATCACGTCAGGAAGAGTCCGGAGTGCGGAATTCGGAGTGCGGAATTCGGAATTTCCTAACTCCGCATTCAACACTCCGCATTCCGCATTCGTGAATTGCTCAAGCAGTTCATAGCCCATCGTTTTCTTGCCTTCGACTCGGTAGGGCTCCTTCAAGGTTGAAACATCGAACCAGCCCTCGGCGTCCTTGCGTTCGCCGACGATTTTGCCGCAATCGGTGATGAGGCCGTCGATGAGCGTGACGTGTGCTCCGGTTTGTTGGCATTCAACGACATTCGCTCGCGGCGTGTCGGCGGGCATGAAAATGTGAGCTTCGATGCCGGCAAGCGCGGCGTACGCGGCCATCGCACCGGCAGCGTTACCGGCGGACGGCACGGCGACCTTCGTTACGCCGAGCTCTTTTGCCATCGAGATCGCCGCGGTCATGCCGCGTGCTTTGAAGGATTGTGTCGGATTTTGGCCTTCGTCTTTTATGTAGAGATCGAGGTTGATCGGCAAGGTCGCCGCCAGTCGATCGACCTTGAAGAGCGGCGTCCAGCCTTCGCCGAGACTGACCATGTTTTTTTCATCAAGAAGCGGCAGAACTTCGCGATATCGCCAGAGCGAGGACTCGCGATTTTGCAAAGATTCGCACGTCAATGTCGCCGCAGCTTTTTCGAGATCGTAACGAACAAGGAGCGGCTTGCCGCACGTCACGCAGAGGTTTTGCAGGACGTTGGCTTCGTGTCGCAGGCCGCATAGAGCACATTCGAGATGCGTAACATTCATCGCCCATACTTTAACCGATGCGCCGCGAAAAGCGTTAGGCGGTACTACTTCCAAACGAACTCTCTAAACAGATTGGAGGCCGCCGAAACGCCAAAAGAAACGGTTCCGGAGCGAAGGCCATCCTTCCAGGTGTATCGGTTCGGGTACCAAATTTCCCTGGATAGAACGCTCGAGGTGTACGTACCCATGATCCGCGGAATTCCGATCGTCCGCTTGCCCGAAGGTTTTCGAGCCGTAAAAGGCGAGATCAGGGCATTCTTAAGCCGCGCGCTTGAGCTGCGATTCGCCGAGCGATAAAAATGGCTGTCAACGCTCAGCGCTTCATCGAGAGCGTACTCCGTCGTGTTTTTGATCACACTCTTGCCGATCTCAGACGCGAAGCGCTTACCGAACCCCTCCCATTGGCCACCCCACTCCGCGGGCGAATTTCGCCAAGTACCTATACCTGCACTCACCGCTTTACGCCCCAGAGCTTCTGCGCCAAACATGCTTTTGGCGTACCGCTTTGCTCGCTCAGGGCCAGACGGCCGGACGTAACCGTTCGGCGTCGGCGACGGCGTCGGCGTCGGCGTCGGCGTGCCGGCAGCGGTCTGAGCCGCGATCGGAATTGCAACTGTAAGCGAGAGCGTCAACAGTGCTGTAAATCTCATATATGGTCTCATTGTTACGTCCCAACTCGATATGACACCATCGAGTTTTTCGGCGTTCAGCGCCCTACGGTCGTTAGCATCGGCTTTAGCGCTCGATAGATGTTGTCGGTCATCAGTCGCGAGCCTTCGGCGTTCGGATGAATGCCGTCAGCCTGGTTAAGCTCGCGTTTCATAGCGACACCCTCGAGCAAGAACGGCAGGTAAGCGACCTTGTGTTCGCTCGCAAGATCGGGAAACGCGTTTGTGAACTCGCGCTGGTACTCGACGCCCATCGTCGGCGGCGCGAGCATTCCGCACAGGAGAATTTTGAGGTTCTTGGCTTTTGCTTTGCGGATTATTGACGCGAGACTGGCCTTCATCTTCGACGGCGGCACGCCACGCAGCAGATCGTTTGCACCGAGTTCAAGGATCAGTATCTGAGCGTTGTCCTGCTCGAGAACCCAATCCGCGCGTTCGAGCCCGCCGAGACTCGTATCGCCCGAAACGCCCGCGTTTATTACCTCAAAATCATGGCCGTCAGCCTTTAACTTCGCCTGCAAAAGATACGGATACGACTCTTTCTCCGTCAGGCCAAAGCCGGCCGTCAAACTGTCGCCGAGCGCGATGATCTTTGGTTTATTGTTCGTAAATTGCGGCGTGACGAGCGGCCTTGCATTTGCACCGCGGCTGTTGTCGCCAAGTTTTGACGAGCCGCACGCAGCAGTAAACGCGACGAGAAAAATGAAACTAACAATTACGTGTTTTCGAATACAATGACGCATACTTCTAAAAGATGCCGATAACCAAATGTTAGATGTTGGCGAATAAAAACCCAAGCGCTTCACGATGATTGAGCTTAATAACGTAACAAAAACAGTCCTCTCGGGCACCGAAGACCTTACGATACTCGACGATGTTTCGTTTCGTATTCCGTCCGGACAGTTTGTCGCCATCACCGGGGCGTCCGGCAGCGGCAAATCGACGCTGCTCGGCCTTGTTGCCGGCCTCGACGCACCGACGTCGGGCAAGATCGTCGTCGACGGCGACGACGTGACGGCGTCAAGCGAAGACAGGCTCGCACGGATACGTAGTGAAAAGATCGGCTTTGTTTTTCAGTCGTTTCACCTGATACCGAGCCTCACGGCTTACGAGAACATACTGATACCAATGGAACTGCTCGGCGTCGATAATGTGCGGGACAGGGCGTCTCGTCTGCTCGACGCGGTCGATCTTGCCAATCGCGGTCATCATTATCCGTCGGAACTGTCGGGCGGCGAACAGCAGCGCGTCGCGATCGCACGCGCGTTCGCAAACCGTCCTAAGATCTTGCTCGCCGACGAACCGACCGGCAATCTCGACTCGAAAAATGGCGGCCACATCTTCGATCTGATGACGCAGCTACACGCCGAGAACAACGTCACGCTCGTGCTCGTCACGCACGACCCGATACTTGCTGCCCAGGCGCAGCGGCAGATAATTCTAGCTGACGGAAAAGTGATTTCCGATGAATTGAATAAGGATGGTAGAAATTAACCGCAGATGATGCAGATAACGCAGATCAAAGAACTTTTTTATTTTATTTCTTATCTGCGTCACCTGCGTTTATCTGCGGCTAAATTTCTTGGTTCATTGAACACACTAAATGAAATTTATCTTTAATTTGACCCGACGCGAGATACGCTCGTCATGGCAGCGGCTGCTGTTTTTCTTTTTGTGCATCGCGCTTGGCGTCGGGTCGGTCGTTGCGCTGCGTTCGTTGATACAAAACCTGACAAAGGTCGTCGGCAACGACGCTCGAGCGTTGATGACCGCCGACGTTGACATCAGCTCGACAAATGATTTCGCGCCGACGGACATCGCCAAGATCGAGGAAACCGTCGCTCGCTTTCCTATTGTGGAAGCCCGCAATGAAACTATCGCCACATCGTCGATGGCGCGCCCACTCGATCCGGCAAATCCGACACTCGAATTTGTAGATCTGCGCGGTGTCGAACCTTCGTTTCCGCTCGTCGGTGATTTTTATACATCGGACGGCAAGCCGTTCGATTTTAAGCTGCTCGAAAACAACGGTGCGGTCATCGCAAAAATTTTGCTTGAGGAACTAAACGTCAAAGTCGGTGACAAGCTCAGTATCGGCGAGGGCGAATTTACAATCCGAGCCACTTTTGACGAAGAACCTGGCGGATCGAGCGGCTTTCGCATCGGTGCGCGGGTTTATGTTGAAAAAAAGGCATTTGACGACGCCGGCATCACACGTAACGCAAGCCGCGTTCGGCGACGAATCTTGTACCGCACATCGGACAATCCGACGGCGTTTGTACAGGAACTGCGTGACGCGCTAAAAGGCACGACCGTGCAGGTGAATTCGTATCGCGAGCAGCAGGAACGTCTCGGCGAACAATTTGAACGTACCGAGAATTATCTCTCACTAACCGGTTTACTGATCCTCGTGCTCGGCGGCGTCGGCGTATGGAACGTCGCACGCGCGTTCGTCGAACAAAAACGAAAGACCGTCGCGGTCCTAAAGTGTCTCGGTGCGAGCGGGACGCGCGTCATTACGGTGTACATGCTGCAGATCTTGGTGCTCGGCCTGGTTGGTAGCTTTTTCGGCGTGCTGCTCGCGCAATTAGGTTTATGGCTAGCCGGCTGGCGTTTTGCAGAAGAATTGCCGGCGAAGATGAGTTACTCAGTCAGTCTCTCGGTCGCCGCGCAAGGCATCGTGCTCGGCGTGCTGATCTCGATGCTATTCTCGACGCTGCCCTTGCTTCAGATTCGCGACATCAAACCGCGGCTCCTCTTGCGCGATGAGAATAATGCAAGTATGACGCGGCTCGATTGGAGTAAGTGGATCTTCGGGTTTGCGTGTCTCGCCATTCTGCTCGGCGTCGCTGTCTGGCAAGCCGGTTCATTGATGGTAGGGGCGTTGTTCCTCGCCGGGCTCGCTGCGACTGCGCTGGTTTTGTACGCGGCGGCAACAATTCTCACCTTGATGTTAAAACGCGTAAAGGGTGTGACGAACTTTTCGTTTAGACAAGCGGTCAATTCGCTGTATCGCCCGGGCAATCAAACCCGGATCATCCTGCTCGCCGTGGGCCTTGGCGCGTTTGTCGTGATAACGGTGCAGATAATGCAAACTAACCTGATCCGCGAATTCGATTTTACGAGAAACAGTCGCCTGCCGAGCATGTTCTTCATTGATATTCAAAAGAGTCAGATCGCCGATATTTCACGAACGATCGCCCAGCAAACCGGCGAACAACCCGAAGCCGTTCCAACCGTTCGCGCTCGCATCGCCGCAGTCAATGGTGAGCCAATTGATTATCAGCAGACCGAGGTTCGGCAAAATCAAGGTCAGATCGGGCGCGAGTTTGCCGTGACATATCGTGCAAGCCTCGATGAGAACGAAACCGTCATCGACGGCGAATGGTGGGTAACAACTCAACCTGTAGATGAGCCGCAGGTGTCGGTCGAGGAAGGAATGTCGCAAACATTGAAGGTCTCACCCGGCGACTCAATTACATTCGACATATCGGGACGTAAGATCACGGTTCGCGTCGCAAGCATTCGCAAGCTTGACGTGCGAAACACACGGACGGCGTTTGTCTTTGTATTTCGCCCGGGCGTGCTCGAGGCCGCACCGCAGAGCTACGCCGCGACGGTCTTGAAACACGTGCCTGCAACCGAGCGCCAACGGCTTCAGCGCGACGTCGTCGATAGATTTCCGAACGTACAGATATTTGACGTCGCCGACATTATTGCAACCGTCAATCGTCTGGTAAATAATTTTGTGATCGCGATCTCGTTTGTCGGCAGCTTTGTCCTGCTGAGCGGTATCCTGATCCTCATCGGCTCGGTCGCCCTCACAAAATCGCAACGGATCTACGAGAATGCAATACTCAAGACACTAGGAGCAAAACGCCACACGCTCGCCATTATTCTGCTTACCGAATACGGTCTGCTTGGTTTGCTCGCCGGTCTGATCGCGACGGGTTTTGCACTCAGCCTTTCGTTCGCTGTGTCGAGATACTTGATGAATATAGATTGGGTGTTTGACGTCTGGTTAACCGCAGCCGGAATTTTTGTGACGACGCTGATCGTAACCGTTGTCGGCGCCGCTGCGAGCTTTGACGTGCTGTTTCGCAAACCGCTCGCGACGCTGAGATCGCAATGATCACTGCGCGTCGATCTTCTCTTGTGCGAGCACGGCCCGCATGCTCACCTGACCATAGAGCGTTTCAAGGTATGCTCCGAAGCGATGCAGCAGCGGAACGAGATCGTCGTTGCTCTTTGTGATCAAGATCTCCTCGACAAAACGCTCGACTGTTTCCGAGTCTTTGAAGAAAAGATAACGCACACTGCCCTTCATGAATTCCTTCAGCGCTTTGCGCATCGCATCTATTGGCTTTTTCTCCGGCGTCGTTTCGGCACCTTGAACAACCTTTACCAGCTTTGCAAGCTCGTCGCGCAGGACCATAGATCGCTCGGCCTTTGCCCGGAAACTCGGGAAAATGTCTATTACATTCGTCGTAGGATCAAGCAGCTTTGCAAAGCCCGCAAGTATCTGCTGAAAGCCGTCGTTCAGTAGCGAATGCGCCGTTTCGATCCGCGCAAACACCGAGGGTGAAGGGCGCAGACGCGCGACGCCGGCGAGCTCCTGCGAATAGACCTTTTTGAGTTCGATCGACGCCGTATAGCTTGCCGCGTCGAGAGATGAAAATAATTCAGCTTCGGCGTCGGGAAAGCGTTCGAGACGATTATTGATATACGTCGTCATCTCGTAGATCTGATCGTTGACGCGTGAGAAGATGAGCAGCGACGGCTTTAACGGCTCGTCTGTTTCGAGCATCTTGCCGACTACGCTGAGCCACTTGAGAACTTTTGCAAACCGCGGCAGTATCAGGGCAAGCTCGGCATGTTCGGCAGACATTGCGTCTTTGCTCTCGGTCAATCTTAAAAGGCAATCAGGCAGATGTCTTTCGCCCTCGGCCTCTGCGTGGCGAATCAATTTTGTGAATCCCGGTTGGGTCGAGAACCGGTGCGACAACATGCTGCTCCATGCCTTCCACTCGCTCGGACCCAGATTGTCCGAGTGGATCATCCCTTCGCTAAGCAAACATGCATCGCGCAAAACTGATGACAGATCTCGAAGATCCTTAAATGAAATTTCGTTCGTTATGTCGGCGTTTTCGCCGCGACTATCACCGAGTAGAAGCGCGTTTAGCATTGCGCAGCGTTGCAGCGTAGAGTGCACAACCCGAAATTCTTTTGCGACATTGGGCGCCTTATCCTCAGCGACATCGCCAAAAGATATGTGTCCCGCCTCAAGAAAGCTCTCGACGCCGGAAAGCCAGATGCCCAGATCGACGAGCACATCCGA
Source organism: Pyrinomonadaceae bacterium (assembly GCA_046154245.1). GTDB lineage: Bacteria > Acidobacteriota > Blastocatellia > Pyrinomonadales > Pyrinomonadaceae > OLB17. The sequence continues at coordinate 21,078 of JBJXFZ010000077.1, read as the reverse complement.
CATCTCGATAACGGGAGCATCCTTACTCCGCGACTTATCGGCGGAAACTGAACTTGTCTTTACGCTGTCTTCTGTAAGAACGGCTGCCAAAATTTATTAACCTCACTAAGTTTGCTGGGAACAAGGCGTGCATTAGCGGGAAAACCGCTACTTCATTTATACCTTATACTTATCGCCGGTGGCAATAAAAAAATGCTGCAGAATACTGACGTTCACAGCGCCAAGGATAGTTAGTGGATACCAGCTGATGATAAATGCTAATGTCGGGTATGCCCAAAAAACTGCTCATAGCCACAAATAATGCGGGAAAGGTCACCGAGTTGCGCTCGATGATCACAGATATCCCGCTCGAGATCGTCGGGCTGGACAGTTTCGCCGATCTTACCGAAGTTGCAGAAACCGGCGACACATTTGATGAGAATGCTCGGCTAAAGGCGCTCGGCTATGCTGAGCAGACCGGCGTTACAGCTCTTGCCGACGACTCTGGCCTCGAGGTTGCGGCACTCGGCGGCCGACCAGGCGTTCTCTCGGCGAGATACGGCGGCATCGAGACATCTTTCACCGAAAAGATAAACTTACTTCTCAACGAATTAAAACAAACCGGTGAAACAGACAGACGGGCGCGATTTGTATCTTCGATCGCAATCGCATCACCTAGCGGTGAGATCCTATTTTCCGCGGACGGTGTTTGTGATGGATTGATCGCGCAAAAGCCACGCGGGACAAGCGGTTTTGGTTACGATCCAGTGTTCATTCCCGACGGACACGAACTGACCTTTGGCGAGCTCTCGGCGCGCGAAAAACACAAAATTAGTCATCGGGGGCGCGCTTTTTCGCAAATTATCCCGTTTTTACGGCATTTTTCGGGCCTTTCGACTTGACGCGGGCGCACAATCGCGCTTAAATTCGACACTTGGAATCGTTTCCATAGATTGAAAATACGGGGCGTAGCACAGCCTGGTAGTGCGCACGGTTTGGGACCGTGAGGCCGCAAGTTCGAATCTTGCCGCCCCGACCAGTCAAAATTCTAGACTGGTTTCGTTTTTCGTTCGTTGCAATGTCGCTCACGGCAGTGCTCAGATTTAAGTAAGTTAAGGCAGTAAAAATTTTCAAACCAAACTGGAGGTTACTAAAAACTATGGCTCGTATGACACAATCGGAAATCGTCAGCAAACTGGCGGAGACCTGCGGATGCAAAAAATCGGACGTCAAGGCAATGTTCGACGCTTTGGCCTCGATGGCGACCAGCGAAGTGAAGGCAAACGGTGAATTCACCCTTCCCGGCTTCGGCAAATTAAAGAAGACGCACCGCAAAGCCCGTGACGGACGCAACCCTGCGACCGGAGCGGTTATCAAGATCCCCGCCAAGACGACTGTCAAATTCAGCCTCGGCAAAGCGATGAAAGACTCCGTCGCTTAATTTCACTGAATACAGCATACTGTGCCCTACGGGGCTCAATACCGGCAAATCTTGTGTTTGTCGGTATTTTTTTATTTTCTCGACGCGAAAAAAAAGTAGTGACAAATGCGCCCTCGTCTGTTAACATTTGGTTACAAGTTGAGGCAAGCGACGCTACGGGCTTTTCACAGCACCTCTCTGGTTGTGGTCTCAGCTTCCTGTTTCCGATGTTCGCAGGGACGGGCGGAATTGAACTAACCTCAGCAGTTTGAGGTGATTATTTTAGAAGGAGAATACATAAAAGTGGCAGCAGCTAGACCCATGACTTTGCAGGACCGTGTTCTGCAAATTGACCATATTCAGGCGCGGCGTTTTTCAAAATTGACGGGCGACGTTTTGGATATCGCGGCCGAGGGCATTATCAGACATCTGCGTGCGTGTGCACGCATGGACGTCAACCCCGATGCATCCGCCGTTCGTGAGATCATCGATGATGCACTAAATGGCCGGCGCGTTTTTGCCGAAACATCTAACGACCTTTTGGCCGCTTAAGCAGTTTTAGTTTTTATAGTCTTATAGATTGACCGTCCCGATCGGACGGTCTTTTTTTTATCTAAGGCGGAGTTTGTACAGAACATACTTGCCGAACACTTCCATGTCGTATCGCTCATACCATTTGTCGATGTTGGCAAAAAGCGCCTCTGGGTGTGTCGATGGCGCGATCATGTACGACAGCTTCACAACGTCGGAACTCCGTCCGTCGAAGTTCTCGATATACGCTTCGTAAAGGCGAACCTCATCGTCGACCTCGGCGAACAACAACGGCTTGTATTCCGAATTCAGCCTATCGGTGTGCCGTCCCCAGCCCCACAAAGCGATCACTGAAACAATGTCGCCGCCGTGCTTTATGCGTGCGGCAAGCTGTTCGGGCTTAACGCCGTCATAGTAAAGCTGTTGATAATAACGCTCCTTGTTCTCTTGCCAAGTGACGCCCGCGAACACATGTTGATGGCGTGCCCACAACACCGGCTGCGGAGCAAGCGTCGGAAAATCGTCGGCCTCGGCAATCGCCAGGTGGAGAACGACGCTGCTGTGCGGCGATGGATCGTCCTTGGCAAATTCAGCAAGCCTACGAGCAACGGGCAAGGCTTCGTCGCGAACAATGTTTACGTCGTCGAGTATGCGAACGGTATAGTGGCATTCGACAAATCCCCACGCGGCGGCAACCGTCGCTAGGAGCGCGACCGCGATCTTTGCCGAAACCTGTTGAAATCCGCCCGAACGCGACCACATCAACCCGAGCGTCGTAACAAGTGCGAGGCCGGCGACATAATTGCCGATAAAAACCTGATAGTGGATCGGCTGCAACTGCTGACCGGTAATAAGCTGCTGGTTAAAAAGTATCGCCGGTGTCGCCGCCAGCGAGATCGCGAACACCGTCGCCTTGTCTCGCAGTCTCAGAACATTAATTGCGACCGCGGCAAGGATAACAGCGATCACAACAAACCCGATCAACTCAGGCGGACGCGAGAGATCGAGGGCGCGGGTTTTGATGAGCATCTGAACATCGTCCATCGTGTGCGAGCGTTTAGACAAGAGATAGAAATATGGGACGAGTGAAACGCCACAGCCCGCACCGATAGCGATCAAAACCTTGATATCCCTCAACCATCCATCCGGCCTAAAAACAAGCCAGCAAATGCCCAAACAACCGAGCCACGCGGCAGCCGTTGTCCATACGTAAAAATAAGAGAACGCGGTGTAGGCAAATGCTGCGATGGCAAGAACGACCGGCAGGAACACGGACGTGTTTTCGCGCGTCTCGCGGGCGATGATCTTCCAAACAAAACACAGAAGCGCGAAGAACGCGGGAAAAGCCATCGCCGGAATATAGCGCCTGAAGCCGGGGAAATACGGGTACGCATAACCCGTGGCGAGTATTTCGCCGATCGCACCTTCGCCGGCAAACAGAGCTCCGCCCGCCAGGACAACGAGGCTACCGGCTAGCGCAAAGACCGAATCGGCGGTGATCATGCCGATCAACCAAAAAACCGCGAGAGCCGTAAAGAAAGCCGCGAATGCGCCGGCGATAGTTAACGCCCACGGAGCGTCGATCCCAAATAGACGAGCCGGCAAAGCGATCGTGTAGGGCGCCGCGAATTGTATTGAGAAAAGTGACTCGGGCTGTGGATCTTCGGGCGAATCATCACGCCCCGTGTAAGGGTCATTCTTACGGGGTCGGCCGTCGATAAGGGCTTTAACGTAGGCCGCGTAGGCAACCTCGTCGATATCGTTGTATGCGTAGTGACCGTTCCAGTCGGCACCACGAAGATAGATCATCTTGAACTGCGGATACAACGAAAAGACTGCCAGAAATAACCCTGCGATGAGCCCGAACCGCCAACGTAGTTTCATAATTACTAAGACAAAAATTCCTCCACATTGTCACTTTTCCGCGCGCGATTGTCTAGCAAATTGGCGCGTGTCCGCACACGGTTGTATAATTTCAAAGAGTCGCAGAAGGAGAACAAGACGATGGTTAACCTAGTTCCGCCGCCCGAGGCGGTGATGGACATTCTTACAAAAACCGGTGCGTACCGTAAAGGTCATTTCGTTTACCCGAACGGTAAGCACGCATCACATTACTTTCAAATGCCGCTCGCGTTTCGTTATTACGACAACGCGCGGATCATGTCAGTCGGTCTGAGCCGCATGTTTCGAATGGAAAAGGTGATTGCCAGCCAACTCCCGAAAGTCTCGGTCATATCCCCAAGCCCCGGGGGCATCATGGTTGCGTTCGGCGTCCGCGAGGCTCTCAGTGCTGAGCAGATCTACTGGGCCGAGATGGAAGATGGCAAGCGGCAGTTTCGGCAATATATGACGGATTATGACGTCCACCCAGCGATCATTGTCGACGACATCAACCGCTCGGGTAAGGCGATCCAAGAGACAATACAACTTGTGAAAGACGCCGGCAGCGAAGTGATCGGAATCGGTACTATCGCGAAGTTTGAAGATGCTCCGAGCGAATTCGATGGCATTCCTGCAAAATCGCTGCTCAGTTTCGATGTAAATTACTACGACACCGAAGAGGAATGGCGCGGTTCGCGCAGCGCAACGGATGTTGAAGTGGAAACTGTGCGGTTTTAACCGGTCAGCAATAGCCAGCGGCAGTAAGCAGGACTTCTACATGACTGCTTCCGCCTACTGCCCCTGCCTTCTGATTAGATCGCGTGGCGGTTTGCAAGCGCCCGATCCATCGTGACCTCATCAACAAATTCGAGATCGGAACCTACGGGCATGCCCATGGCGATTCGTGTGACAAGGACGCCGAGCGGTTTTAGCAGCCGGGCGATGTAGTTTGCCGTGGCTTCGCCCTCGGTGGTTGGGTTTGTGGCGACGATAATTTCTTTTACTTCGACGCCATCGTTATTCTCGGGTGTGAGTCGCGGCAGCAGGTTGGTCAGCATCAACTCATCCGGACCGACGCCACGCATAGGCGACAAACTTCCGTGCAGGACGTGGTACATCCCCCTATATGAACGCGTTTTTTCGACAGCGACGAGATTGTACGGCTCTTCAACAATACAGATGATCGAGCGGTCGCGCTTCGGATTGGCGCAATAGAGACACGGGTCAACATCGGTTAGGTTGTTGCACGTCGAGCAGAAAACAATTTTCTGCTTTACCTCTATTAATGCGCTCGCAAACTGCTCAACTTCGCTCAAAGGCCGACGCAGGACATAAAACGCCAGCCGCTGCGCCGATTTCTGGCCGACGCCGGGGAGGCGTTTGAATTCGTCTATGAGTTTGGCGACGGGTTCTGAGTAATCTAGCATTACCTCTAATATAAAACAGGATGGACAGGATACACAGGATGAAACCGCGATCCTGTCTATCTTGTCTATCCTGTTTGAAATTTGGTTTGCTTAGACCAGCCCCGGCGGGAGCATTCCGCCGAGTTTGCCCTTGAGCGATTCTTCGACCTTGCGTTTTGCTTCGTTGAGCGCGGCGACGGTTAGGTCCTGAAGCATCTCGACATCGCCGTCTTTTACAAGATCGGGCGAAATCGTCAACGAAATTACTTCAAAATCGCCGCGCATCTTCACCGTTACGGCACCGCCGCCGGCGGCAGCCTCGACCGTCATATTCTTCATCTCACGGCCCATCTGCTCCTGCATAGCTTGCGCCTGCTGCATCATCGAGTTCAAATCCAATCCACCTGGTAATTTCATAATTCCCTCTAAAAAATCCGTTATCTCGATATTATGTTAATTCAGTCGGTGAATCAACGAGTTACAGTTTGCGGTACATGATCAGCGCGTTTGTCAGGCCGTTCCTGGAATGCATCATCGCGTCCGGGATCTCACCGATGACCTGGAATCCTATCGCTTGCCACAACGCGACGGCATTCGCGTTCGATTTGACGACGAAGTTAAATTGCATGGCGGTAAAGCCTAGCCGTCGAGCTTCGTCCAGCGACCATTCGGCGATCTGGCGGCCGATGCCCTTGCCCTGAGCGCCCGGAGCGACCATGTACGCAGCGTTTGCAACATGCGAACCCAGGCCGGGTTGATTTGCCTTGAGCCAGAATGTCGCGACGATCCGGCCACCGAGTTCGGCGACGTAAGTGTGCTTCTCGGGCGAGAACCAATAGTCGACCATTTCCTCGCGGCTCGAGTCCGGCGGATAAACATACGTGTCGCCGCCGGCGATCACGGCCTTGATTATTTGCCAGACCGCTTGTCTGTCACGATCTTCAGCGTTGCGTATGGTGATCATACTGTCTACGTCTCGACTTTGCGTTCTTCGCGGCTTTGCGTGAAACTTTAATTTTAACTTATGGCGAATGATCTGAAGAACTTGCACTTGGCATTCATCGGTTGCGGCGTGATGGGCGAATCAATGGTCGCCGGCCTGGTGAATAACAAAATCGTCAATCCGGCGAATATTACGGCGAGCCACCCGCGCGAGAGTCGGCGCGCGGAATTGGCTGAAAAGTATGGAATCAGCGTGTTTGCGAATAACGCGGCTGCCGCCGAAAAGGTTGCGGGCGGCGAGAATTCGGCTATTGTTCTATGCGTTAAACCGCAGCGGGTCGAACGCGTGCTTCAAGATCTGACCGGCGTGCTTCATCCCGAACAGCTCGTGATCTCAATCGTTGCGGGAGCGACGATTCATCACCTGGCCGAAGCGCTGGGCACCGCAAAGATAGTGCGCGCGATGCCAAACACGCCTTCGCAGATCGGCGCCGGCATCACGGCGTGGACCTGTACAGTCGCGGTCGACGAAACCGACAGAAATCACGTCCGTGAGCTGCTGACTGCTCTAGGCAAAGAGCTTTTCGTCGAGACCGAAAACATGATCGACATGGCCACGTCACTCTCGGCCACGGGCCCGACCTACATTTTTATGGTTATGGAAGCGCTGACGGACGCCGGCGTTCATTTGGGGTTTTCGCGTGACATGGCAAAGGAACTCGTTCAGGAAACCATGCTCGGCTCGGTGAAGTTCGCAATGGACTCGCACAAGCATCCGGCCGAACTCCGCAACATGGTCACCTCGCCGGGCGGTACATCGGCCGAAGCGATCTATCAAATGGAGAAAGGAACGCTGCGTACCGTCCTATCAAAAGCAGTTTACGCAGCGTACAAACGCGCCGTTGAGCTCGGTAAAAAATAACCGCTACTTCAAATACTTCTCAAACCAATCCAGATTGCTCTGCATGCAGATAAGCTGCATTTTTGGCTCGTTGGGCCCATGCGGCTGGCGCGGCAGCACGACCATTCGCGTCGGCACGCCTTGCTGTTTCAGAGCGTTGTAAAACTCGTAACCCTGCGAGATCGGCACACGGATGTCGGCTTCGCCGTGCTGGACCAGCGTCGGTGTCGTTACGCCTTTTACGTTGAACATCGCCGAGTGCTTGAAGTAAACCTCCGGAATTTCCCACGACTGTCCGCCGAAGTAATCAGGAATGAACGCCGGAATATCGGCCGTCCCGTTAAAGCTCATCAGATTGGTGACAGGCGCACCCGCTGACGCGGCCTTGAACCGCCTAGTCTTTGTAACGATGGTCGATGTCATATAACCACCGTAGCTCCAGCCCATAACGCCGAGACGGTTCGCGTCCGCTACGCCCATCGCGATGACGTGATCGACGCCGGTCATCAGGTCTTGGTAATCCATTCCGCCCCAGTCTTTGATGTTGGCGCGGCGAAATTCCGTCCCGTAGCCGCTCGATCCGCGCGGATTTGGCCTAAGAACCGCGTAGCCCTTCGACGCTAACGTCGCGATCGGGTAAACGCCGCGTCCGCCTATGTAATTTTGCTGAAACACGCCGGCGGGCCCGCCGTGAATGTTAAGGATCAACGGCACCTTGCTGCCGGCGACGTAGTTATTTGGGTACGTGAGCAACCCCTCGATCTCGCGGCCGTCTTTCGATTTCCACTTGACGACCTCGGTTTTGCCGACCGGCATCTTTGCGATCTCTGCATTCGCCCACGAAACCTGCGTCGGCTCGGCATCGCCAAACCGTGCGATAAACGCCTCGGGCGGTTTTGCCGAGTTCTGCATCACCATGCCGAACGCGGTCTCGTTACCGTTGATGTTTACGCCCGTGACGACACCATCGGCATATTGACTCTGCTTGATCGTTCCCGCCGCTACGTCGACACTGTACAACGCCGTGCCGGTCCCTTTCGCTTCGACAAAATAAAGCTGCGTCGAATCGGCGTTCCAACCGACAATGTTCGGTTGGCCGTCGTGCGAGAGCGGCATCACCTTGCCAGAACCGCCCGATGCCGGAACCAAAACGATGTTGTCGCTTTGGGCCCACCGCACCGGAATATCGCTGACGACCATGGCTATCCATTTACCGTCGGGCGAATATGTCGCCGAATCCTCCGCAGCCTTTGTCGCGGCGAATGGCGTAACCTTGGCGCTCGCAACGTCAACGATCGAAACGTCGGAGGTGGACCAATAATCGGCACGCGGATCACTGACGTGGCTGAACACGATCCTCGTGCCGTCCGGCGACCAGTCAAATCCGGTCACACTGCGATTTTCTACGGTCAGTTTTCGTGATTCGCGCTTGCCGTTTGCATCTTTTGCGACCGGCATCACGTAGAGCCGCGACATTTTTATGTTCTCATCGACCCAGCGAAAATCGTTGCGCGCCTTGTCATTCTTTTCTTCGTCTTCGGACTTTGCATCGGTCATCGCGTAGGCGATCCACTTGCCGTCCGGCGACCATTCGAAATTACCGACGCCGGTCTTCACATCCGTGATCATCTCGGCTTCGCCGCCGCCGACGCGCATCATATAAAGATTGCTTTTGTTGTCCTTGCGACTGGACGTGAACGCGATCCACTTGCCGTCGGGCGACCATTTCGGATTTGTCGAAGATTTATCAGCAAACGTTAGCTGTGTGCTGTCCTTACCATCGGTTGACGACGCCCAAATCTGCGACACATACTCGCTCTTGTCAGCGGCCATGACCTCGTTCGAGACGGTGTATACGGCCCATTTCGCATCCGGCGAAACCCGGGGCGTGCCGATGGCCTTGACCTTGAGCTGCATCTCGGGCGACCAGGCAGTCTGTGAGTAGACCGCAGTCGCGGCGAGTATCAGAACAGCGATAATTTTGAATGTAGTTTTCATGAATCGTCTCCTTGAAGTTTTATTGCAATAGTCTTGGAAAATGAGCGCGGCCCTAGAGCTGAAGGGTCGAGCGCAGGATAGAATGTGCTCGGCGCCCAAAATCTGTCACCCTCACTAACGCAGTGAAACACAACATTGATCGCGTCCTGATCGGGGCTCATTACTTCGGATCTAGGGATAGTATAGCGATGAACAATATGTGCGAAGGACGCGTTATCGGTTCGCCGCGAGCTTTTTTCGTAAATTGCACCTGAGACAAATTGTCCACATGTAGTGCTCGCTCTGGCATCGATAAGGTATTGCGTACAAATACTGATATTGTTTTTCATCAACTCATAGGCAACATCTTTGCGCGAATCGATCTGGCCGTCGCGGTCGACATCTACGCTCAAGCCAAAATAACTGAACGGCATCTTCTCGCTCGTCTTACCGGCTGTCTCTCGCGCGCGAAGGTCCTCCATTACAAAGATAACGTCCTTCTCTGTCACCTCGTAGTTGATCACAAAACGATCGTCTGCGACGACGATCTTCGAGGTGTCTGTTCGCTGTGAGAACAAGTTTGCTGCTGTAGCTAGTAGTATGATGATTAGGCCAATACGCATAAACTCCTCCTAAGATAATTGCCGTTGTAATGTGAATTTCCACACCATTCTACTCTGCTTTTCGTCAAAAACATATTTGCCCGCGATCACCCGCCAATCGCCCATAAACTCCCACTGGCCGGGAGCGAGTTTGTTAAACAGCGGGACTTCGATCTCGCTCGCAATTGCATCGAGCAGAGCTCGGTTCTGCGCGTCGAGTTTTTGATCGCCGCGACGCCCGTTGCCGGTGTAAAGGATCGTGTTCGCCGATTCGCCGTGCTTGTCGGGGTAGCACGGATTTATGCGGCCAAAATCGGTCAAAAGCGAGATAAGTCGTCCGTTTCGCTGATAGATGCCATGTCGAACCTTGTGAAACTTGCTCACCTCGGCCCAGCTAAGAACATTGCCGATCCGATCATGTGAAAAATTATTTGCCGTAATACGTGCATTAGCCTTCCTTATGCTTGACACAATTTTTTTTGGTGATAAAATCCTTGTCATCTAAACCTCAAAATCGTTTTGAGAGTGTTCGCTTTTCAATAGTTTACTACGTAGATATTCGCCCTGATCTGTAAAGTTCTAAGGTAGATCCTACCCCACAAACGTTACTTCTACGGCGTGTATTAACTTTAACCCAAGGAGAAAAAATCGTGAAAAAACTAATCGGAATTCTCACAGTAATCACCGTCGCGCTTTGTGTGTTTGGCATCGTTACGAAACGTGCGGACGCAAACAGAGCGCTTTTTAATACAGGCTCGCAGGACGAGCGCGAACTAGCCAAACAGATCAGTCTCGGCGTTCTCCGCGACCGTGCGGCGCAGCGGGCGATCGGAAACGTCGATGAATACGAAATAAAACGCGTCGAGATCGACAGTCTGGGAATGGCTCACACGCATGTGAAACAGCGTATCGGTGGCGTACCGGTCTGGGAAGGCGAGGCGATCGTCCATCTCAAAGGCGACGGCTCGCTCAGCAACGTTACGGATTCTCTGATCGAATCAGTTGCCGTCGGCACCACGCCAAGCTTGACTGAAAAGCAAGCCTATCGTGCGGCGGTAAGTCAATATCGCGGAAAGGCGGAATTGACGGATGAACCTAGCATCGACCTTTACATCTATCGCGGTGAGACCCGCGATCACCTTGTTTATCGTGTCCAAACCCCCCGTCTTGACGGGTCAAGCGGCACTTCGATCCCTGTAAAATTCATCGATGCGCATACCGGCGAATTAGTATTCGAACACGACAACCTGCAAAGCGGGACAGGCAATTCACTTTATAGCGGAACCGTTACGATCACCACGAGCACATCGGCCGGCACATTTTATATGGAAGATCCGACCGTTCGCCGCCAGGGAACGTTCAATATGAACAACACCGGTAATACGACGACCGGAACCGGCGGTACACAGTCGCGCTATACCGGGACCGACGATATCTGGGGCGTTTCGGGTACGGGAACGAACAACGAGGACGCAGGCGTCGACGCACATTACGGCGCGGCGATGACGTACGATTATTTCCAAACCGTTCACGGTCGTAACGGTATCAACGGAAGTAACGGACCGGGCACGACGACTTCGGCCGTCGGCGGCGTCCCGCTCGTGGTTTCGAGGGTGCATTTCGGCAACTCGTACAACAACGCGTTTTGGTTCAATAATCAAATGACTTACGGCGACGGTAACGGCACGACGTTCTCGCCGCTCGTCACCCTCGACATAGCGGGTCACGAAATGACCCACGGCGTCACCGAGTACACGGCGAACCTCACCTACGCAAACGAGTCCGGCGCCCTTAACGAGTCGATGTCCGACGTTTTCGGCGCGATGGTCGAGCTTTATGCCCGCGGCGGCGCACCGACATCCGACACGTGGAAGATCGGCGAGCAAAGCTACACACCGGCAACGGCGGGCGATGCTCTCCGGTACATGGACAACCCGCATTTGGCTGGTAACGGCGGTTTTACGACCGATGACGACCCGGATCACTACTCGGAGCGTTATACCGGAACCGCTGACAGCGGCGGTGTTCATATCAATTCGGGTATCGCGAATAAGGCGTTCTATCTCGCGTCTGTGGGCGGAACGCACCACCTCAGCGGCGTTACCGTGACCGGCATGGGTACGGCTGACGCGGCTCGCATCTGGTATCGCGCATTGACCGTCTATATGACGTCTAGCACGAACTTTGCCGGCGCCCGCACCGCAACCATAAACGCGGCGAACGATCTTTTCGGCAGCACGAGTGCTCAAGCCACGACGATTGCAACCACCTGGTGCGCGGTCGGCGTCGGTTCATGTCCGGGCGGAACTCCGACGCCAACGCCTCCACCGGGAACAAATTTGTTTGTTAACGGCGGATTCGAGGGCAGTGCGAGCCCGTGGGTTGGTTCCGGAACCGGTTATTTCTACATCGCCAATGGCGCCTATCCGCAAGGCGGAACCGGCTACATTTACTTCGGAACGGCAAACAATCGTTCGGGGCAGTCGTATCAAACCGTCTCGATCCCGACGACGGCAGCCGGCACGCTTAGCTTCTGGCTTAACGTGACGTCAAGCGAAACGACAACCACAACGCAGTTTGACAGGCTGTTTGTCGAAGTGCGAAACACAAGCGGTACGCTGCTCACAACGCTGGCCACATACAGCAACCTGAACAAGGCGGCCGCGGGCGTTTACACACAACGGACGCTGACAGTGCCGGCAGCTTACAAGGGGCAGACGGTGCGTATCCAGTTCCGCTCAACGACGGACAGTTCGCTTGTCTCTACGTTTAGGGTCGATACGGCTTCGCTCCAATAGCGGGCTGAAGCTATGACCTGATCTTGGGGACGGCTGACCTGGCTGTCCCCTTTTTTATTTTTCGCGTAAAATCTCGTCAAGTGTTTATCAACCTCATCTCCAAGATATGGAAGGTGCTCCCGCGCCATGCGCGCACGGCCATAACTCGCATCTTTCAACCTAAATTCACCGTCTCGGCCGCCGCCATCGTGTTCAACGATGAAGGAAAGGTTCTGCTGCTCGATCACATTCTTCGGCCGCACTCGGGCTGGGGCGTTCCCGGCGGTTTCATCGACGCCCACGAACAACCCGAGGCAGCGCTCCGCCGTGAGCTAAAAGAAGAAACCGGCGTCGATCTAGGCGACGTCGAGCTTTATCGATGTCGCACCATAAAACGGCACATTGAGATAATCTTTACTGCGCGCGCCATCGGCGAGGCGGTGGTTAGCAGCCGCGAGATCCGCCAGCTCAGGTGGGTAAGCCTCGATGAAATGCCACCAGAAATGAGCCTCGACCAGCAGTTTTTGGTAAAGAAGGTTCTCGAAAAGAGAACTTGATCGTATCAGAGGAAATTGGTGGAGATGAGGGGGATCGAACCCCTGACCTCGGCATTGCGAACGCCGCGCTCTCCCAGCTGAGCTACATCCCCAGATACGGCCAGTTTAAAGTTCAAAGTTCCAAGTTTCAAGTTATGACTGCCAACCTGAAACATGGAACCACCAGACTCGAAACTCTGCTATTGCACGCCGGCGGGCAGGAGCGAACCTTTTGGGTCTGAGGCGAATGCGTAGCCGTCCTCGATCTTACCGATCAGCCCGTGAAAAGTTATCTCGCCGTCGCCGGCCACCACGACGACGACGTCGCCGGGGCTGTAAAGCTTTTCGTCCACCGGAAACTTGATGATCGTCGCGTTACCGTTTTCCTGAGAGACCGCCTCGTATTCAAATGAGTCGGCGTTAAAACTAATCGTCTGGCAAAATGCTACTTCCATGATAAAAACTTTAGCCACGAATCAGATAAATGTCACGGGTTGAACTCAGTATTTGTAAGATTTCTCGTCCGTGGCATGTTGGCTGAAATAACTATTGTGTTATTGGACAATATTGATATATATTGTGTTTTAGTGCAATATATACAATTATTGCCTTAGAACGTAATATATCCATAGCGCGATGATTGCCGTTATTACAGCAGACATTATTAAATCAACACTTGCCGAACCCGGGGTCTGGCTCGAGATCGTCAAGAGCGAGTTAAACAGACTCGGTTCAAACCCGCGGGACTGGGAGATCTACCGAGGCGACAGCTTTCAGTGCGTTGTCGAACCGGCCGAGGCAATTCTCAGCGCGATAAAATTAAAGGCAGCGCTTAAATCTAACGCCCAGGTTGATATCCGCATCGCGGTTGGGCTCGGGGACAAGACCTATGACAGCGATCGGATTACCGAGTCGAGCGGCAGTGCGTTCGTTCATTCGGGTGCAAAATTTGAAATGCTGCGAAAAGAAAAACAGAATATCGGAATTAGATCGGATTATGATAAGTTTGACGCCGAGATAAACTTGTACTTAAAACTAGGTCTGATCGCGATGGATAACTGGACGAAAAATTCAGCCGAGATCGTAAATCTAGTGCTCGAAAATCCAAATCTCTCCCAACTAGACATCGGACAGTTGATCGGCATAAAACAAACGTCTGTCAGCCTCAGACTAAAACGGGCGTATTTCTACGAGCTGATGGAAATGAACGAGATGTATAAAGCCAAGCTCCAAATGCTCTTATGATCGTAATCGTAAAGCTTTTGCTCGCTCACCTGATCGGCGACTTTTTTCTGCAGCCGGAATCGTGGGTAAAGGCTAAAGAAAACAAAAAGCTTCGATCATGGCAGCTGTACGTTCACGCAGCCGTGCACGCGATTCTGTCGCTATTGGTGATGTGGGATTGGCAGTTTTGGAAATGGGCATTGCTGATCGGCGTCATTCACCTCATTATCGACGCGGCAAAGATCACTTTTCAGACCGATAAAACCCGTCGTGCATGGTTTGTAGCTGATCAGCTGCTGCATCTCGTGTCGTTGTACTTTGTCGGCGCGTGGTCGCAGGGTTTGAGTCAGAGTATTTTGCCGCTTGGCAGCGAGACGGTCATTGTCTTTTTTACGTTCGCACTCTTGCTTACAAAGCCGACCTCGATCCTCGTCAGAATAATAATTTCAAAATGGACGCCGCATACTGACGACGCCGCTTCGCTCGCGAGCGCAGGCAAGTATATCGGCATTATCGAAAGGCTGCTTACGTTTCTGTTTATCCTCTCGAACCACTGGGAAGCAGTTGGTTTTCTGATCGCAGCAAAATCGATCTTCCGCTTTGGCGACCTGAAAGAGGCTAAGGATCGCAGACTAACCGAGTATGTGCTGATCGGAACGCTGCTCAGCTTCGGCATCGCGATCGCGGCCGGGGTAATTGCGTTGGCAGCCGCGTTGAGATAAGCCCTATTTCCCGCGAGAGATCATCGCGAGATCAGCCGTAATAGCATCATGGTCGGACAGCGGTTCGCCCCTGTCGTTGACCAGGCCGGCAACAGTCTGCGGCGCCGTATCCGGTGCGATCGTTACGTCGCGACCCGCAAACCAGTCGAGTCTGACCGAGACGCTGCCGCCGACGCGTCGCGCCGCCCAAAAGATAAACTTGAAGCACCACTCTGGCACCCAATCGCGAAGGTTCGTGTTCTTTTCGATGCTCTCGATGTGATAGTGGAGCGTGCCGACGCCGATCTCGTTGAACGACTCGTACTCGTAACCCCGAGATTCCAAATCGCCGAAGAGCCCGCGTTCAAAGTAACGATCAGGATGAGGGAAATGATTTTTCGCGACATTTTTTATCCCCATCATGATTCGACGCCAATAACCAAGGATCGCGCGCGTAGCGGTCTGAGCGTTGAACGTCGTCGTATTCCAGTCGCCACCGATTATCGTCGGCAACCGAGGAAGAGTTTCCAGATGATCGAGGATGATCTGCATCTGCCGGCGACGGTGCTCGCGTGAACAGTGCACGTCAAGATGGACGGTCACGGCGCGAAACGCGCCGGCCGGATGTTCGATATCCGCGACGAGAGCCCGCAGCCAGCCGATGCGTTTCTCTTTGCCCCACATTTTGTCCTTGCCGTTTGGCAGGGCGATGGCGTGAACGTCATTCATTGGCCATGGCGACATCATCGCGAGGCCATGGATCGACGTCGTGTTCTCGCCCGCCGCTTCGGATTCAACACCACTTCCCTTTTGCAGCGGGATGTACACGGGCGCAAATGCGTAGTTCAGATCGAGAGCCTCGGCGAGATCCTTGGCAACAAATCGATTGCCGCTGCGAGCCATGCCATGATCAAGCTCGGGCAGCATCAGCACGTCGCGACGATTCAATCTCTCATCGTTTTCGAGGGCGTCAAGAATGCCGTCGAACTGAGTGCCGCGTTCGAGATTCCATGCCAAAGCCCTAATCGTGTCACTTCCCTGCGTTAAACCACCCGTAGGCGCAGGTGGTTCTGACTGCTCGGCAACAACCGCGTTCATTATTCGTTCGACGTCGGTTTTTACGCGCTTGTAGACATCCGACGCTTCCATCTCAGGCGTTGATTCAAACTCGAGAAGCTCGCTGAAATGTTGATTGAGGTTGTGGTCCAGGAGCGAGGGCGGCCCGAAGCGGCTTCTAATCGTCATACCTCTCTTTTGCGGGGGCGACGGCGAGAAAATCATTTGTGATCAGCTCGGAATAGGTTTCGAGCAGCTCGTCGACACGCTTTTGCGTTTTCGAGCGAAAGATGAGACCGACATGTTTTGGTTTATCGACGCGATAGACGATCTCCTCGTCGGCGTAATGCGACGTATCGGGCGAATCGACGTTAGCGAGCGCGAGCGCGATGCCGGCGTAATCCTTTCGCAGCTTCGGCGCCGTGTACGGCTGTTCGTCGGTCGCGGTCTCAAGCCGCGCCCATTCGCGCCAAAGGTTAAAGCCGCATGCGTTTTCGAGAACATTTGCGATGTACGCACCGCCGACACGAGCGGCGACCTCGAGCAAGTAGAATTCGCCCGTCTCGGCGCTCTGTAAAAACTCGGCGTGAGAGACTCCGCGTTCGTACTCGAACGCCATCAGCAGAGCGCGATTCATCACCTCGAGTTGCTTACGCTCTTTTGATCGATACGGAACGATCGACGAAGTAAAGACGCCGCCCTCGTGCGTAACCTTGAACGGCGCCGTGCCGTACTGGCTGACGCCAGCGGCAATGACCTTGCCTTTTTCGACAACCGAATCGACGTGAAAAACCTTGCCCTCGATAAACCGTTCGATAATGAATTGCGAGGGGTGATCGCGCCAATTGTTGCGGTTATCCAGATCGTGAAGCACGTTCCAAACCTCATCCGCCGTCGCGCATTTGCGTATCCCAAAGGCCGAAACTTCGTGCCGCGGCTTGACGACCCACGGCGCCGGCACCGTTACTAGAAACTCGAATATCTTTTCCTGATTGAATGCGCCGATGTACTGCGGACACGGAATGCCGGCTCTCGCCGCAACGTTTCGCATCGTTAGCTTGTCGCGAAAGCGGCGTAAATACGAGCTTTTCATTCCGCCGACCTGCAGATGCTCGCGTGCAAGCGCTCCAGTTATAACGTCAAACTCGTCGAGGCCGACGATGCGGTCAATGAATTGCGAACCGGCGAGATTTGTTACGGCGCGCACATAATCGACCGGCTTCGCGTCATTCTCAACTGTCTTGATCTCGCTTATAGATTCCCAAGACCAAGCCGCATCGCGCAGCAAATCACGCGTCACCAGCGTCACGCGCCAACCTGCCGCATGAGCTTCCTCGAGAAACTCGTTACCCTTAAACTCGCTCGCGATGCAGACGATATGTTTGCTCATCAAATTACAAAACCCGTTTTATTTTGAACTCAAAGAATGGCACAATTTAGCTGCTGAAACAACAGAACTCCTAAGCTTTACTGAGGAATTTAAGGAAGCTGGCGACCCCGATATGGAAAATCTTGATCTCGTAAATCTGCTCAGCAACCTAATTCCCTACATCGTGGTGCTGCTGCTTGCGATCTCGTGTCACGAGGCGGGTCACGCGTGGATGTCGTGGAAATACGGTGACGACACGGCATATATGCTCGGTCGCGTGACGATAAATCCGGTCGCTCACACCGACCCGATCGGAACTCTTTTAATCCCGATCGCAAGTTTTGTACTCACATTTACGACCGGAGCGCGGGTGCCTCTCATCGGTTGGGGAAAGCCGACGCCGGTAAATCCTCGTAACTGGACGAAGTACAAAGAGGCGAACGTCATGGTTTCGATCGCCGGCATCCTTGCAAATCTGATCCTCGCGACTATCGGCTTTGTGATATTCAAGACGCTCATCGAAACGGATGTGATAAACGCGGGAAATGTTAACGAAGGTATAGTGAAGGTCGTCGCTATCTTTCTCAACTATCTGATCTTTTTGAACGTTTCACTTGCGGTTTTCAATCTGCTTCCATTTCCGCCGCTCGACGGCAGCAAGGTTCTCTCGACGTTTTTGCCTCCGAGTTTTCAGCCGATCTTTGACATGCTTGAGCAATACGGCTTCTTGATCTTAATGCTGCTTGTTTATATGGGTGTGATCGGACTCGTGATGTACCCGTTCTATGTTTTTGTCGATTACCTGCTCTATACCCGCTGGTTCTAGTTTATGAAGAAACGCATTTTCAGCGGCGCGCAGCCGACCGGACAGCTTCATATCGGCAACTATCTCGGCGCTTTGAAGAATTGGGTCGCTCTGCAGGACGAATACGAGGCGTTTTACTGCATCGTCAATCTGCACGCGATCACGCTGCCGCAAGACGCGGCGACGCTCAGGCAAGCGACGCTCGATCTCGCACGAATTTACCTCGCCGCCGGCGTCGATCCTGAAAAATCGACGATCTTTATACAATCCGACGTGCCCGAGCACGCTGAGTTAACTTGGATTCTCTCGTGCATCGCACGCATGGGCGAACTGGAGCGCATGACGCAGTTTAAGGACAAGACTCGAGGCTTGCTGCAATCAAAGCCTTTGACGGAAAGTCAGATCGCGGACCTTGACGCTCTTCGGGGAACCGAAAAGTTCGGTGAGTGGAAAAAGGACGAACCGCAAGATGTTATAGACAGAAAGGTGAGACTCTTTCGCGACAGCATCGAACATTCGAGTGCCCAACGCGCCGGCGTCGGTCTTTTTACCTACCCGATTCTGATGGCGTCAGACATCTTGCTCTACCAAACCGATCTCGTGCCGGTAGGACAAGATCAAAAACAGCATCTCGAATTGTGCCGCGACCTTGCCGAGAGATTTAACCGCGATTATGGAGAGACGTTTAAGATTCCCGAGCCGTACATTCCAAAATCCGGTGCGAGTATAAAATCGCTGCAAGACCCTTCGAAAAAGATGTCGAAGTCGGACGAGAACCCGAATGGGTCGATCTTTTTGCTCGACGATGCCGATACGATCACAAAAAAGATAAAACGCGCCGTGACCGACAGCGGCGCCGAGATCACATTCGACGACGCGCGACCCGCGATCACGAACCTTTTAACGATCTACCAACTGATTACAGACAAGAGTTCGGACGAGTGCGTCGCGCATTTCGCGGGCAAAGGCTACGGCCAGTTCAAAACCGAACTCGCCTCCGGAATCGTCGAATTTCTAAGACCATTTCAGGAACGCGTGAGCCGTTACAGCGACGATGAACTCCGCTCAATATTAAGAGGCGGTGCCGAAAAGGCAAGAACGATAGCAAACAAAACACTCAGGGATGTCTATGTCAACATGGGTATTGATTGATTTGAAATGAAGGTTCGGGAGATCATGCGGATAATCGAAAAAGACGGGTGAATTCTCAGCCGAATTCGCGGAAGCCATCGGCAATACCGCCACCCTTTAAAATCGGGAACGGTGACAATCGCGGGGCATCCTAGCGACGAGGTGCATCCGAAAACGGAGCGTAGCGTTTTGCGGCAGGCAGGTCTAAAATAAATACGAGGTTTGCGATTATGAAAGCGAAGTTTTTGGTGGTAATCGAAAGAGGAACAGGCAATTATTCGGCATATTCGCCCGATCTGCCAGGCTGCATCACAACCGGAAAAACCGTAGAAGTAACCCTTGATGATATGCGTTCCGCAATCTTGTTTCATCTTGAAGGGATGATCGAAAACGGTGAAAGTCTTCCGGCACCTCGAAGCCTGAACTCGTACTTGCTGGAAACCGACGAAATATCGGTCGACGATATTCTAACAACCGTTGAGATCGAAATGCCTGAATTGGCACTCGCATAATTTTATTATGGACACAAAAGTTACAGTTTACGAAAAACCTACTTGAACGACGTGCCGCAATCTGGCCACGCTGTTTCGTGAAAACGGCATTGATTACGCGCGTGTAAATTATTTCAACGAACCGTTCACCGAGAAGAATCTCGGCGAGCTCGTAAAAAAGATCGGCGTGCGCCCATTTAAGATCGTTCGCGGCGCCGCTGCGGCGGGGATTACCGAGGACACGCCTGACAGGCAAGTCATCAAAGCGATGGTCGCCGATCCGAATTTGATTCAGCGCCCCATCGTCGAGGTCGGCAATAAAGCGGTTGTGGCGCGCCCCGTCGATAAAGCGTTGGAGTTGATCGGTAAACAATAGATGAAGGCTTTACTCGTGACCTTTCTCGTGTTGCTGTCCATGTTTGCGGCGTGCGACCTGCGGAGCGAGACGGCTAAAAGGGAGATGGAAAAGTTTACCTCGTCACCGACGCCGACGATCTCGCCAACCCCGGAGCCTGAACCGGTTGACCCGGCCGAGGTCGTCGCCGTTGATGTTAAGCTGGAAGGTGACGCGATCTCGATCAACGCTTTTAAGGAAATCAAAACGGCGGCCTGTACAAAGTTCAACCGCCTGATGATAAATGGTGATGATAATATCGTTGCAATAAAAGGGCCTTGCCGACAGATAATGATCAATGGAGATCGCAACAAAATATCGGCCGATGCGGCGACTGAGTTCGTCTTTAACGGTAGTAGTAATGTCGTTAAGTACTCGCGCATCGTCAACGGCAAGCGTCCGACGGTAACCGAGAACCGCGAAGGCAATAGCGTCGAGAAAGAGTCTCGGCCGACTCGGTCATCTCGGTAGCAGAATAATATGAGTATTACGAACGGCAACGGCCACTACCCAAAACCGCGAAATGTCCTCGGCGGCGAGTTGAGATCGTGCTGCACCGATCCGATGACCGGCTTTTATCGCGACGGATATTGCCGCACCGGTGCGGACGATCATGGGCGTCACACGGTCTGTATCGTGGCGACGGATGACTTTCTCGCGTATTCTAAGTCGGTAGGCAACGACCTTTCAACGCCGATGCCGCAATACGATTTCCCTGGCGTAAAGGACGGCGACAAATGGTGTCTGTGCGTGACGCGCTGGCAACAGGCCCTTGAGGACGACATGGCGCCGCTTGTCGATCTCGAAGCAACGCATGAATCGGCGCTTGACGTTGTAAAACTTGAAGATCTGAAAAAGTACGCGCTCGAACACGATGGTTGAGGCAAAAGAACAACTTGAACAATTCAACTTCGACTTTCATCAAGAGAAAGCCGAGATCGTGCGCTCCTCGACC
>JBJXFZ010000058.1:0-6291 GCA_046154245.1 Pyrinomonadaceae bacterium | reverse complement strand
CATATGGCGAGGAGCACTTGCGGCTTTTGGAAACCATTGCCCGCATTGGCGCCGAGGCCATAGATAAATCGCTCGAACACGATGAGGCGAAGACAAACGCTCTTACCGATCCGATGACCGGTTTGCCAAACGCCCGCAGCCTGCAAATACAGTTTGAAAAAGAAGCCGCACGCGCGAGCCGCGGCGGAACGAATTTCCAACTGCTTATGCTCGATCTCGACGGATTCAAAGCAGTAAACGATTCATTCGGGCACAAGATCGGCGATCAGATGCTGATCGAGGTCTCAAAGGTAATCCGCGAGCAGCTTCTCGATTACGATTTCCTTGCTCGTTACGGCGGCGACGAATTTGTCGCTATTATCCCCGACACAAGCCCCGAAGACGTAGCCGATCTCTGCCAGCGAATCGAAACCGGTGTCGCCAACTGTAAGCTCAATATCGAAAAGGACGTTTACGCATCAGTCGGGGTCAGCATCGGCTCGTCAGATTTTCCGGTTCAGGGCGAGACGTTCGATCAAATAATCGTCGCCGCCGATAAGGCAATGTATCGGCGCAAAACAAGACGCCGACTCGACCCAAGCAACTTTATGATCAGCGGCGTAGATTTTGGCCAGGAAACGCTGCCTTCTTTTTCGCCCAATGGCGACGGACTTATAGTCGAACTCGACGAATCCCACGTAATGACGTCAACCGCAGTAAACTAGGCCGCTTTTGCCTTTTTTTACTACGGTTAGTAATTACTCGTTTGCCCCTGAAATCTTTACTAGCCCATCAGTGACCGTAACGAATGTTTCACCCTCGTTAAACATCATCCGCTCAAACGCCAACGCCGAAACCGAACCTCCCGCTCCGACGGCTGTAAATCTGAGATTCAAAAGCACGCCATCGCTATCAATCGGAAACGCTCCATAAACCACCACTCTTAAAAGCCCAGGCTCTTCGGTGTTAGTCACGACTGAAAGCCCGCGGCTCACAGTTCCCGTTACATCGACCGGATTCTCCAGAGGCTGTATCACCGTCGGGTCGTATCTCAGATCGAATTCATAAGAGATAATTCCCTTATCAGCCACGCCATCGATATTCACGGGCACAACAATCTCCTTCTCCGCCGACGTTGCCAAGTGCTGAGCAGTAACCGTGATCGGTTTCTCCGCGGCTCCGCCATCTTCACTGTTCACTGTCCACTGTTCACTGTTCACTTTCCCCCCTGGCCTCGCGCCTGTATTGTTCCAGTTCCCCGAAACCTCGCCCATCAACAACGCTGAATAATCCTCGCCGCCGACGTTGGAAGTAACAGACGCATAGTTTCTGCTGTCAGGGATAAACTTCCACGTTCCTGCCAGTGAACTCTGTGTTGTGTTGACGGCATACTGGCCGATCAGGGCGGCGTCGAACGATTGTATCTTACCGTTGCCGGTCACATCCGCGACGGTCAACTGATTTCCGGTTAAAGTAGCAACCCCTGCGACGTGCTGCGCGACCTTGGCCGCATCGAAAGAGCTTATCGAACCATTCACGCCGCCTGTCTTGGAAGGCGTGACCGTATAACCACCCGCTCCAAATCCGGTCAGCGAATATTGTCCCGCTGTCGCTCCGGCACCCGTCACTACCGAAACCGGAACCGAACCCGCGCCGCTCATCAGAACATTAGAAACAAAACGCGTCCCCGCAGGAATCGCATTGCCGTATGTAACGCTGCCGCTAACCGTCGCAGCGTCCGACAAATACCGTGCGACGGCGAAATCGTAATTGCTGCCATTGAAGCTCGCGCCTGCAACGACGATCTTGTTATCCGGCTGGATCGCCGTCGCAATACCGAAATCATCACTCGCGCCTATCGGCGTCATCACTTTGCCGCCCGTCCCAAATGTTGCATCCAGCGAGCCGTCCGCAAGATATCTGGCAACCGCAAGATCGGAATCCGTGCTGTTGTAAGAATGCCCAACCGCAATGATCATCCCATCGCCGCGAAGAGCGATGTCATTGATAAAATCAGCATTCCCCACAAAATCCGTGACCGTCTTCCCGCCGCTGCCAAACGACGGATCAAGCGACCCGTCACTATTGAACCGCGCAAGCGCAAAATCAGGATTCAAAAGATTTCCAGTATAACCCCCGACCACAATCTTCCCGTTCGGTTGAATTACCAACGATGTCGCGCCGTCTTCCGAAGTCGCAAAATCAGCAATCGTCCTGCCGTTTGTGCCAAACGTATTGTCGAGCGCTCCGTTTGATTCATAACGCGCAACAAAGAAATCAGTATTCGCGCCGTTCTCAGTTTCTCCGGCAATAACGATCTTCCCGTCAGTTTGCAGTGCAATATCCGTCGCCATATCGTTACCGCTGGTGACTGCTGTAATGACAATTCCATCGGTGTCAAATGTTGTGTCTAATGTGCCGTTAGTGTCGTAACGCGCAATCGCCAGATCAGCTTGCCCTCCTACATCAATAAAACCTGTAATCATGATTTTCCCGTTTGATTCTAATGCCAGACTGAAAACTTGATCATTACTTGCAATATCAGTCACAACGTTGCCGTTTGTACCGAATGTCGTATCAAGTGTTCCGTTTGACTGCAAACGCATGAGAGCAAAATCTGTGTTACCGTCAGTGGTTTCCGTATAACCTGCCAGAATTATCTTTCCGTCTGATTGCACGGCAACCGCGTTAACAAAATCAAAACCGGTTCCAAATGAAAACGTCGCTTTCCCGCCGCTTCCAAAAGTCGCATCGAGTGAACCATCCGTACCGTATCTCACAATTCCAAAATCAGTATTTGTGCCGTTGTCCGTATCACCGACAACAATAATTTTTCCATCGGATTGCATTTTTACGGCGTATGCAAAATCATCTTTACCGGTGTTAAGTTCGGATGTTGCTTTGCCATCAGAATCGAAAGTCAAATCCAAATCGCCCGGTGAAAATAATGGACTTAAAACGCGAGAAGTTTGGTCAATCTGAGTAAATGGAACTGTTTTTAACAAGGAAGTTTCGCCTCTTTTCTTCTTAAGTGGTTCGGAAATTGGAACAGGACATTGGGCGGACGGCGCGCTAAGTCCAGGACTATGCACCCGACTTCTTAATTTGCTCAAATGGGTTGTATCGAAAAAGACAGAGGTTGATCCATATGACATAATTCCATAATCAACACCACCCGGGGTTTGACAAGATGGATCGACACGACGATCAAGGCAGTTGTCTCCACTAAGGCCAAATTGGTGCCCGATTTCATGAGCGACTACACCCCCCGGATGAGAATGCCCTCCTTGCCCTACGACCCTCGTTTTATCTCTTACTGTTTCAAGATAAATGAGACTTCCCAAACCGCCTTGACGTGCTATATTAGGCTCATTATCCGAATCACCAACTGGATTTGGACTTCCGCCTGTTGAGCTAACGGGTTCTCCATCAGCATCCCAGTCCGCTCCTGTTGCCCCTTGATATGCTCCTTGAACATAGGCAACCCAATAGTCATCTCTTTCTGTAGAGCAAGATTCTCGTTCTAGGTCGATTTGTGAAAAAGCTTCAAAGCCATCCATATTTAGGTTAACTGGGACATCTCCGCTAGCGAATTGAATGAGAGAGGCATACTCAGGTACGATATAGGCGTGCGTGTAAACATTCTGCGACGGATCGTCATTCGGTTGTACAAGAGATAAATCAGGAGTTCCTATGTCGCAACCTTCGTCTCCATTACCGTTCCCACACAAATCGTCGTCATCAAATAAAGTGAAAGGTGTTCCTAGAGGCACCGTTATACGTTGATTGGTGGTTAAAAACAATAGGTCGCTCGTGTTCCTCCGAACTTTATAAGCCACGCCATTAATTATTACAGTCCCATCTTCAAATCTGTTATATTCCAGCCCTTTAAAAGGTGGTGGACGCAGAACCCTGATTGGTTGACTTCTTCCTCTTGGACCAAGCCCAGTACTGACTACAATTCCATCTACATGGTTAGTACCTATACCAGCGGAAGGAATAATGCCCATTGAATCAACTTCAATATGCAATTGCCGCCAAACATATAATTTTTCAGTTAGTTTTACTCGACCATCCAACATATCGAGCAACCCCGAGTTAAGTACCCCGCTTGACTCAAGTATTCCGTCCAAATCTCCTTGGGCAAAAGCGGCGCCGATTTTATAATTGTCACCCGGTGACATTCCAACTTCAAACTCAACTGTAGCAACCCCGTTTGCATCTGTTCTTGCACAGTTCGGACTAGGCGAGCCGCAAGCATTAGGATTTGCGATTGCGAAGAAAGTTCCTCTTGGATTACTAACATCACGGTTGTCGCCTCCTAATTCCGCTCCGTTTTTATCTAACGGCGTTGTGTTGGAACTTGGATCATCGACATCAAAGGATTTGAAGTAAATGTCCTTAGCAATTCCTGCGCAACTGGTTTGAGCTTTTACACGAAGTCTTTTGAAATTTCGATTGTCATTAAAAGTTGGTTTATCAGGAAAGATTCGTTTACCTAGACCCAAATTTCCACCACCTGGAACAGGAATTGGGATCTCGGGAAATCCGGGAAATCCAGGATTATTGGTAACGGGTGAATCTATAGATTCAAATTCTACTGAAATAAACTGACAAGGAATGGCTTTAACTACTGCTTGTGAAGCATTTTGCAGACTTACCCAAAACGCAAAGTCGTCCCCGCCCGATGAGCTTTGGTTAATCGGATCATAGAGGGAAACATCTTGAATTGGAGAATTTAACTGAGTCCCTAGCGTTTCGCCTTGAGTAACCACTGGAATCGGAGCAGTTGCAGGTAAATTAAGGTTGCTTAGAGTAACTTGATTCGTTCGTAGAGTTACCTGACCGGAACTGTTTGTGGCTTTATAAACCACTGCGCCCGAAATGCTGACACCGATCTTTTCATCCGGGAAAAAGCCGCTGATATCGCCGTCGTCGATTTCAGTCGCCGGGTCGAACTGGCCGTTGCCGTTCAGGTCAACAAATGTTTCGCCCGGATCGAGATAGCCGTTGTTTCGCAAACCCGCGAGGCGTTTGTATTTCCACGTTCCAGCATCATTGACCGCTGCAAAGATGCCGACGCCGGGATTTAATCCGACAGTGTCGGGGAAACTTGCAGGAAGAACATCAGCGTAAAAGACCACAATCTTGCCATCGTCGCTGATTGAAGAATTCATGCCGACACTGCTGCCGTTAAAGCCGTTTGCCGGACCTGCGATAATGCGATTAAAGCTGTAATTGAAGTTCAATAAATTTAGCGTGAACGGTGCCGATGCAGTGCGGAGAATTAACGTATTGTTATCCGCAAGCATTGGCCGTCTCAGATTAACATCACCCGACAAACCGATCGTGAATGCTCCCTGAGTGGTTGAGATTGCCAGCCTGTTCACACCACTTTGATCGATCACCTTGAAAAGCAGGCCGTTATTATTGTTACTAAGGCTCGGGAACGGAAAGATTCCGGCAAATTCACCCGCAAGCGGAACACCGATTATCCACCGGTCAAAAGTGTTTATTGAGTTTGCGTACCAACCGTCAAGATAAGTGCTGACGATGGTGCCGAGTGGCGAAGGGTCTTCCAGTCGGCGGCGAACAAGGACGCGGTCGTCGTTGTTTATCAAAACGCCGGGCATAAACCTGTTTTCAAATGCACCTGTAATGCCGGGTGAAATATCACGAGTGAGCATCGTTCCGTCGTAGTTATACACGAATATATGATCCGTGAATCCAGGAACGCCATCGGTTCGCGGCACTGTTGCGAGGAAAGCGACTTTTCCGCCGCTGTTCACCGAAACTTCAGGCCATATTTGATTTATCCCGAGATCACCGGTCTTTGCGGCAACTTGATAGGTAAATGCTGACTGTGCCTCCGAATGCTGGGCGAGCGACAGAATCAGGACAGCAGCCAAAATGGCTGCGTGTGGTGTGACGATAGAACGAAATGGCTTTATACGTGACATTTGACATCCTCTCTTGTTTTTAAATACACAATTCACGCTCGTGAGAAAACCTGTCGGTCATTCTAAAAAAACAGCAAAGAAGATCGGCCTGAGACGCGTTAATTTGATTAATATTACTCCCGATTTGGTGTGGACGCAAGCAGAAAAACGGTAGCCAGTGGCAGTATGCAGTAGGCAGTAGGGTTTTAGCATTTACCATTTACGATTTACCATTTACAATCAATATTGAGGTGAAGTATATGCCGATCAAGAAAACCAAACCCAGCTCAAACGGCGCACTGCCGACCGCGAAGGATTTTGCGAATCCGAAAAAGTTAACACCGGCACAAAAAAGGATGCTCGAGGCCGCACG
>JBJXFZ010000053.1:0-4263 GCA_046154245.1 Pyrinomonadaceae bacterium | reverse complement strand
AAATGGAAATGCGCAGAACCGGCGCAGCGTCCGTGTCGAGTTTTTGCACGGTTGGCTGTTTGGCCGTTTCGGGAAGACGCGGAATAACGGTCTGGACGCGATTCTCAACCTCCTGCGCCGCAACGTTCACATCCTTTTCGAGAATGAATTGAACAAATACCTGCGAAATACCCTCGATCGACGAGGAGCGCAGCTCGTCAATGCCCGAAATTGTATTAACGGCCTCTTCAATTTTCTCTGTAATTTCTGTCTCAACTTCCTGCGGAGAAGAACCGGGATTTGTGACCGTGACCGTGATTGTCGGAAAGTCTATTTTCGGAAACAGATCGACTCCGAGACTAAAAAAAGAAAATGCGCCGACGACCACCAGCGACATTATCAGCATCGTGGCGAAGACGGGACGCTTTACACAAATTTCAGCAAGCCATTGCATAAACTAAAGTTTCGAGTTCCGGGTTCCGGGTTCAATTCATCTGTCGGACGAAAACACCATCCGACAGTGTGGTTAAATTGCTCGTTGCCACCGCGTCATTTTCCGCGACGCCTTGTTTGACCTGAATAAGGCCGTTTTCGAGCAGGCCCAATTGCACTAATTGCTGACGGGCGACACCATCTTTGATGATAAAGATCGAGTTCGTTTCGCCCTCCGTCTTGACGGCTTCCACGGGCACCATGACGGCATTTTCAGGTTCCGATTGCGTGATGCGCACGGTCGCGAACTGTCCGGGCTTTAGCAGGCCATCGCTGTTTGGAACTT
The DNA here is from genome assembly GCA_046154245.1 of Pyrinomonadaceae bacterium. Taxonomy (GTDB): domain Bacteria; phylum Acidobacteriota; class Blastocatellia; order Pyrinomonadales; family Pyrinomonadaceae; genus OLB17. The sequence continues at coordinate 3,506 of JBJXFZ010000053.1, read as the reverse complement.
CGGCTTCGACGGTCAATGTGCGCGCCGTCGCGTTCAGATTTGGCAAAATGCGGACGACCGTTCCGGCAAAATTGCGGTCTGGATAGGCGCTGGTTTGCAGGGAAATTCCTTGTCCGCGGGCGACCTTTCCGATTGATTGCTCGGGCACGTCGATCTTGAGTCTCAGCGGTGAAGTTCGCAGTATCGTCGCAATTTTTGTATTCGGCGCGCTTGGGCTTATATACTCGCCGGGATCGGCGACACGCTCTGAGATGTAACCGCTTATCGGCGCATAGATCGCCGTGTCGCTGACGCCTTTTCTCGCCTGCTCGACCTGTGTTTGCGCCGTCGCAACGCCTGACTTTGCTGTTGCAACAGCGGCCTCGGCAGAGTTGATTGCCCGAACTGCAACGGCAGCGTTTGAGCGTGCTTCATCAAGCTGCCCGAGCAATGCATCGCGTTGCGAACGGCGTTGATCGAGCGTCGATTTTGAAACGTCACCGGTGCTGTAAAGCCGCTCGGCACGCGCCAATTCCTTTTCGGCCAACACAAGATTTGCCTTGACGGATTTCACTTGAGAGAAAGTTTCTATGTCGAATTTTTCGCCGTCGCGCACGTTTAGCCGCACTTGCACCTGCCGCAATGCCGCTACTGCCTGATCGACGGCCGACTTCTGCTGCTCGACTTGTGCTTCAGCCTGTTCGAGCCTGATCTGAGCGTCGCGCGGATCGAGCCGGACAAGTACGCTGCCCTTTGTAACAAAACTGCCGACATCAAAATTTACCTGCGCGATCTTGCCCGCGACCGCCGGAGCAACATCGGTCTGCGCGTCGCTTGCGAGATTGCCGGTTGCTTCAAAGTATGTCGGGATTTGCTTGATCACTGCTTGTGCTGTCGTCACGTCGACGAACTGCGGCTGTGTGTTCGCAGTGTTTGCATTGGCAGAATTAGCGCTCGAACCGCAGCCGAAATTCAGCAATGCGAACGTCAACAAAATGACGGCTAATGGAACAAATGATTGTTTGCTTCTTTTCATCGCTCTGTTTTTTCGGCTCAAGCCCGAATGCCTCTCAACAGTATCTCGGCAAAATTCTTCGCGGCTTCTTCGTTAGAAATATTCAAGATGATGCGCTTCTTATCCCACAAAATGTTGTTCAGCGAATGATGAATAATCATGCCCAAAAACGAACGGACGGCGATGCGCGGATTCATTTTTCTAAACGCGCCGTCGCGTTGCCGCCGCGCGACATATCCGCCGATAAACTCATAAACCTTCTCGATAAAATCGTGAAAGAAACGCTCGGCCAATTCATGCTCCTCAAGCGCCGAGTAAAACAGCAGCCGCATAAATCCCACGTCCGACTGGTGCTTGTTCATAGCATCGAGAGCTATGTTGTAAAAAACCGCAAAGTCGTCTTTCTGCTTTATAGCTTCCTGAAGCGTTTCGTTTGCTTCCCAGGGAAACCGATGCACGCCGTCCGAGCAGCTTTTGTGGTCGAGTATCGCACCGTAAAGCTCACCCTTCGTTGCAAAATGTCGAAACACCATCGCCTCGGAAACACCAGCCGCACGCGCGATTTCTTTAGTTGTTGTGCCCTTAAAACCTCGCTGCGAAAACAGATCAACAGCAGTCTGCAAAATCTGCTCGCGGCGTTTGTCACCCTTCATACGGCCGACTGGGTCGCAATTAACAAGTTCTTTGATCAAAACTCTCCCATCCAAGTAAGTAAGCACTTACTATTTTAGATAGCTTCTCATTTTGAAATGGAATTTGTCAATACTGTTTTTGCCCGGAAGAAAATCGGAAACCCAGCGAACATTTGTTTGACGGATTTCGTTACAACCAATCAGCGGGTGGTATAATCTGATAAACGCAGGTTCATTTTAATCATCAGGAGTAAAGATATGTCGGAATTTGAAGCAGAAGTAAAAAAGGCGGAAAAGGAATTGGAGCAGGGACTGATTCCTGTCGGTAACGGCGGGGACAAGGTAACTGACGACGAATTTTTAGGAGACTTGAAAATGCACGCACAGGAATACGGACAGAAAATTCAGGACGCCGCCGCAAAGGCGCAGGATTTTGTGAGCGAAAAGTTTGCCACGGCTGGCGATAAGTTTAAGGAAATCCAAGGCAAGGACCCTCGGGAAATGATCGAGGACGCAAAGGAATTTGCTCGCCAAAAGCCGGGACAAACGATCCTCATCTCAGCAGCGGTCGGCCTTGTATTAGGTCTGCTGTTTCGCGGCGGCAGGAAATAGTGAAGTTTAAGAAACAAAGTTAGCGGCTCGAACATTCGAGCCGCTTTTTTCATTTTTACGATCAGCTTCAGACCTGATCGTGGATCAGGCGGCGGGTTTGGTCGTTGAATAGGACGTCGATCTTTTGGGGCTCGATGACGGCGGTTACTTCGCCGTGGCCGAAGACGTTGTGGGTCATGGCTTGGCCTTTGCGGTATTTTCGCATTCGGTCGTAGGGCGACGAATTTTTTGCGTTACCCCTCGAGACCGCGGTTTTTACGCCGCGGGTAAATTTACTCACCGTCTCACATGTTTCGCAGATCGCGCTTGTGATCTTGCCCTGTTTGGTCACGCTCTGGATCTTGTGGTTTTGCTCCAGATCGCAGGACGAACACATCATCTCGACCGATTGATCTACCGTATAAACTTCAGCTTTAACTGCCATATATTTTCCTCTCTAACGACCGCGGTTTAATGCACGGGTTTCCATCTCAAACAGAGCCCTTACTTACGTGCGGGCTACAGACACTACCTTCCGCGTCGCGGGCCGAAAGAACGAAAACTCCTTTTGGCACGTCCGACAAATTTCTTTGACGGATCGGAAACCGTGAATGTGTGACCTCCGAAATCCGGCAGGACTACGCGTTCGACCGTTTGGCCCGTCAATTTCTCGATGGCACGCATCGAATGTTCCTCGGCGATCGTAAACAGCGTGATCGCCCGTCCGTTTTTCCCGGCGCGGCCTGTGCGGCCGATTCGGTGGACGTAATCCTCGGGTGCCTCCGGTATGTCATAGTTTATCACATGAGAGACGGAATCTATATCTATGCCGCGTGCGGCCACGTCTGTTGCGACGAGAACGTTGGTGTGTCCCGATTTGAAGCTGCGAAGAGCGGCCTCACGCTGCGACTGCGAACGGTCGCCGTGGATGCGGTTTGACTTATGCTCACGCTTTTCGAGAATGTGGGCAATACGGTCGGCACCGCGTTTTGTGCGTGTAAATACAAGCACGCGGTCAAAATCTTCCTTATCCAGCAGGTCGAGCAGCAGCGGCATTTTTGATTGCTGGGCAACCGGATATGCCGTCTGTTCGACAAGCACGGCGGCGCTGCCACGCTTGCTGACCTCGATAAATGCTGGATCTTTTAGCATTGAGTAAGCTATATGCTCGATCTCGGGCGACATCGTCGCCGAAAAGAAGACCGTCTGGCGTTTTGCCGGGATGACCTTGACGATACGCTTGATCGACGGCAAAAAGCCCATATCGAGCATTCGGTCGGCCTCGTCCA
>JBJXFZ010000047.1:0-5624 GCA_046154245.1 Pyrinomonadaceae bacterium | reverse complement strand
ACGGCCGGGCCGCTCTTTGAAGCGAGAACCAAATCGAGATCGCCGTCGGATTCGACATCGAATGGCCACACGCCGGCATAAGATCGCTGCAGAATCGCGTTGGAAAGTTTCGTCTGCGCCGTAACATCGGAAAACGTGCCGTCGCCCGTTTGCCTGAAAAGCCTAAAACCTTTTTCGCCCGCGAGGGCAAAATCGTTTCTGAAATCATAGTCGAGATCGACCGTCGCGAGGCCGTTTGCACTCTCGAGGGCGAACGGTAGCGAAGTTTCGCCAACGCGAAGTTCCTTTTCATCCGACCACGCAACTACAGGTTCGCCATCGCCGTTGAGAAAAGCCGCTTTGGCAAATCGTGCCTTTCGATCGGCGACATGTTTAACGGTGAATTTTAGATCGAAGTCGGGGTTGGCTGGTTTGAAATCCGGCGCCGCGAGTTTCAGCGGCTTTAAAATTGGCTGGCCGATAACCGTTTCTGACGGCCTTAACTCTGCAAAGTTCGCTCGAAAATGTGAATCGCGAAGCAAAATATTCTTTAAATAGGCGGTTGCAATTGCGCCCTGGCGCAGATCGTTGGTCGAGTCATAAGCTCTTTCAAATTGCTCCTGCGCTTCAGACGGCCATTTGTTCTTATGTTTGCCGATATCGCTCAAAACACTTTCAAAGACTTTCGCATCACCTGTTTTTGCGACAAGCCTCGCAATTTCTAAACGGATGGCGATGTTAGACGGCCTCGCTTCATAAATTCGTGAGTAAAGTTTCAGGGCCTCCTCGTCGGCGCTTTGTCTTTCATATTCCTGCCCGAGTGCGTAGATCGTCACTAGGTCATTCGGCGCAAGCTCGATCGTCTTTTTAAGATTCGCGATTGCCGCTTCAAAATTTCCGCGTTGAGTTTCAAGCACTGCGATATTCGAATAGACGACCGCATTGTCAGGAGCGAGCTGCTTAGCCTTTTCAAAGGAAGCAGCAGCATTCTCAAAATCTTTGTGCCTGGTCTGAAGTACGCCAAGATTCGTCCACGCCGCTGGTTCGCCACCGGCGAGCCGCACGGTCTCGGCAAGTTTATCCTTCGCTCGAACGTCGTCACCGACTTGCAGTGCGCCGAGGCCGATGTAAAACGAGCGAAGAGCTGCAGCGTTCGCGTCCGAATTCTTTTCAGGCAGTGAGGGCGTGCACGCCAACGAAAACAAACTAAAGGTGAGAAAGATTATCGAAAACTCTTTCATCAAATCAATTCTTCCTTGAACCAATTTCTAATTCGACCAAATCGCTGCCTTGTTTTAAGTAATAATACTTTCCGCCTTGTACGTCCTGCAGGAGTTGTTTCACGCCGCCGAGCCAGAAGATCTCTAGTTCATCGATCTTATCAGCCTTTCCTAAACCGAACAGTACCCTGAATTCAGAAACCGAAAGATAGCTCTGCGCGCCCATGATCTGCCTTTCGATTCTTTTGTCGCCGATCTTAGCAACGAGTCTTGTGCCGATGGCATTACGATTTGTCTTTCCAGATCCCTCGAGCCAGAGTCCGACGAAGTTGCCTTTATCGGTGGTTTCGTTAAAGGCTATTTGCGCCGCGCCGCCGTTATTGGCGATCACGAAATCAAGATCTCCGTCCGAGTCAAAATCTGCGACTGCAAGTCCGCGCGAGACCTGTTTCTCTCTCAGCGCGTCGCCGCTTGCATCGCTTACATCAATAAAATTGCCGTCGCCCTTATTTTCGTAAAGGGTGTTCTGTTGCGCGAAGGTGACGCTGTCGGAATTTTTTTCGATGTTGTCCTCGATGTGTCCGTTGGCGACGAGCAGGTCTTCGTCGCCGTCGTTATCCGCGTCAAAAAAATCGATGCCGAACGAAAGCCGCTGACGCGCAGTCTCGCCGATACCCGCGGCATCGGACCTTTCTTGAAAGAGCATCTCGCGCGTTTGACTGTAAAGCGCCGTTGTCTCGCCCTGAAAATTCGTAACCACTATGTCGAGAAAATTGTTGTTGTCAACGTCCGAGAAATCCGCACCCATCGAACCTTCTTCTTTGCCCATTTCGCTGTAAGCACAACCTGCGAGCTTGGCCTTGTCCACAAAGTTTCCCTTACCATCATTCAGCCAGAGTTGATTCGGCGTTGTGTCATTGGCGACGTAAACATCGGTGTCGCCGTCCTTGTCAACATCGCCGATCGCTAATGCCAGCCCCTTTTCTTTCCCTTTTGTGATGCCCGATCTTTCCGAAACGTCGGTGAATCTTCCCTTGCCGTCGTTTTGCCAGATCTGGCTTGAGAGGCCTTGATAGAGATACGGTGCGGAGTAAGTCGGCATTTTGTTGTTGAAGGTCTTTTGATGATTTTCTTTTGTGTACTCGACATATTTAACGACGAAAATGTCGAGGTCGCCATCCGCGTCAAAGTCGGCAAATCCTGCGCTTGTCGCCCATTTTCCGTCTTTTGCAATACCCGACGAGTCCGTTACATCCTCAAACCTCTCGCCTGTGTTTCGCAGCAGACGATTGTCACCTTCAACACTTGTCAGAAAAACATCCGAAAATCCGTCGTTATCAAAATCGCCGACTGCGACGCCCTGTCCGTAACCGACGCCGGTCAGATTCCACTCGTCAGTTTTGTCTGTAAAGTTACCTTTTCCGTCATTGATAAACAGCCGATTACGCGCATCGGCGGGACGGGCTTCGCCAAATTGCCCGCTATTGGCAAACAAAATATCCGGCGAGCCATCGCGGTTAAAATCGGCGCTTCCAACGCCTGCCGCCAAAACCTCGGGCATCCACTTATTCTCTGTGTAGCCTGCGAAATGTTTGAACTGAACACCGCAAGTTTTAGTCACATCGGTAAACTTCAGGTTGGTTTTGACCGATTCTTCACGACCGCTTTGCGGCTGCTTCGGCGAGTCGCAGCTAAGCGCAAAAACGATCGAAACGATAAAAAGTATGAACAAAGAGTGTAATTTCATTACTGTTGCAAGTGCCGCGCTTTTGATAGAACTTCCTGGGCTTCGTTTTGCTTGCCAAGGGCCTGATACGAATTGTATTGAAACTGGTAGAGGACAGCTTTCGTTTTCGCGTCCGACTGGGGCAGTAGTTCGTTTGCAAGGTCTATAACTTGCTGAAAACGCTTGGCTTGATATGCTTCTTGAAGCTGATAACTCTTTTCAACCACACTCGTTTTCCGTTTTTCGTCGTCGGTTACTTTATCAAAAATTACCTGAACTTTTTTCAAGTTTTCTTCGGCCTTGGCTTGCTCGCCTCGTGCCGCATAGATACGACTAAGGCCATTGTAGGACGGCAGGTGTTCCGGGCTAAATTCGATAGACTTATTGAGCGTTTCAATCGCTTTTTCGGCATCGCCCTGGTAAAAAAAGATCATTCCGCGCAACGCGATCTCATCCGAGCGTTTGTCGTTGAGAATCGGTTGCCAATTTTCGTCAAACAGCCTTTTCGCGTCGTCATACTTGCCGAGATGAAAATACGCATTTGCTAAGAGCGTATTTACCTCAAGATTGTTCTGGGTCGTGAGCGGCACGAGCGTCTCAGCTGCATCGTTGTACCGTCCGAGTTTAACGTACGCCTTAGCGAGGGTTAGTTTGTCATCGACCGTCAGCTTTGATTCGGGCCGTTTGTTAAAAAAATCCACCAGGATCGCCCAATCTTCTTTGATTATCAAAGCGGCCCGATACGTGTCTTTTGCCGTTTTTGAATCGGGATATTGCTCGAATATTGCTTTGATCTTTGCAAAGGATTCCGGTGAAAGCTTTTGCCGGTTTTGCAGAAGAACGCTCGCCTGACCAATCGCCTGAACGGCCGCGTTATCAGCCTTGAGAGCCGCTTCATCGTCCGTCCCGCACGAAACAACAAGCCCAAACGATAAGATCACCGCGCAGAGTCTCAGCAGCATAACATTCATGACCAAACCACGTACCATCCCGATAGAACAATATGTCGATCAAACTTTCAAAAGCTGTTTTGCGATCACGAGCCTCTGTATTTCGCTCGTCCCCTCGCCGATCGTGCAGAGCTTAGCGTCGCGCCAGTATTTTTCGGCCGGGTAATCTTTTGTATAACCGTAACCGCCGTGGATCTGCACGCTTTCCTCAGCAACGCGAACGGCAATTTCCGAGGCGTACAGCTTTGCCATCGCCGACTTTTGCGTGACGGGCTTGCCCACATCCTTCGTCGCAGCCGCCTGCAAGGTCAAAAGGCGCGCACATGCGATCTGTGTCGCCATGTCGGCGAGCTTGAATTGTATTGCCTGAAACTCTGCGATCGGTTTGCCGAACTGCTCTCGTTCCTTTGCATATTTCAGCGCGGCCTCATACGCTCCTTGAGCAATGCCGACCGACAACGCTGCGATCGAGATTCGCCCGCCGTCGAGTACCTGCATACACTGAAGAAAGCCTTCGCCCTCGTTGCCGAGCAGGTTTTCGTCCGGCGCGTAGCAATCTTCAAAAACAACGGACGCCGTTTCGCTGGCTCGCATGCCGAGCTTGTTTTCTTTCTTGTCGCCGCGAAAACCGTCCATCGTCTTGTCGAAGATGAACGCTGATATCCCGCGATTACCTTTACTTTTGTCTGTGACGGCGACAGCGACGAGCGTCTGGCACGCGAGTGCGTGAGTGATAAAGTTCTTTGAACCGTTAACTTTCCAGCCGCCGTCCGATCGAACAGCCGTCGTTCGCGTACCGCCGGCGTCCGAGCCGGCCTGGGACTCGGTCAATCCCCACGCTCCCCATGATTCGCCGCGTGCGAGCGGTACGAGATATTTCTGTTTTTGTTCTTCGGAGCCGAACATGAAAATGTGGTTAGAGCAGAGCGAATTGTGCGCGGCGACAGATAGGCCGACCGAGCCGCAGACGCGACCGATCTCCTCGATGATCGTCGCGTACTCGACATAACCCATTCCGGCACCGCCGTATTCCTCCGGGAAAGTTACGCCAAGCAGGCCGAGCTCAGCCAATTTGGGGCGCAATTCTTCCGGAAAGTGCTGTGTCTCGTCCCACTCCATCACGTGCGGGCGGATCTCGCTCTCGGCAAATTCACGAACACTGTATTTTATCTGCAGTTGCTCTTCGGAAAGTTCAAAATTCATAACCTGTTAAATTATAACGAATAAAGGCCATTTCAACCCAAAGCCGCGAAGGTCGCAAAGTAGCAAAGACGGTTTTTGTCTTCATTTGCGTCTTTGCTACTTCGCGTCTTTGCGTTAACTTTTCTTATATGAACCCAAACATCCTTACGACGGACGACGAGATAAGAGACCTCTTATCAGCAACAAAGACCATCGCCGTCCTTGGCATTAAGCCCGAGTCACACTCGGGCCAGCCCGCATTTTACGTCCCAAAATACATGGCCGACGCCGGTTACGATATCGTTCCCGTGCCGGTCTATTACCCCGAAGTAACTGAGATCTTGGGCAAAAGAGTTTATCGCGATCTGAAGGACGTGCCGGGTGAGATCGACCTAATAAACGTTTTTCGCCGCAGCGAAGACCTCTCAAAACACACGCTCGAGATCCTCACAAAAAAACCAAAGGCCGTTTGGTTTCAGCTTGGAATTCGCAATGACGAGGTCGCCGAACAGCTTGCCGCTGCCGGGATCAAGGTCGTGCAGGACCTGTGTCTGATGGTTGAGCACA
>JBJXFZ010000046.1:0-4629 GCA_046154245.1 Pyrinomonadaceae bacterium | reverse complement strand
AGAAAGGGCCGCTCGCCCTGATCAAGAACGACGGCAACGATACCCTTGACCACGAGAATGGCTGGGCTTTGTGGCAACTGCTTGACCATGGCGATTTTATCGGCGTCGAGGGTTACCTGTTTGTCACAAACACCGGCGAGGTCAGCGTTCATGTCGAACGGCTGCAATTCCTCGCAAAGGCGATGCTGCCGATGCCCGACAAAATGCACGGCATCGCGGACGCCGAGATCCGCCAGCGACAGCGTTATTACGATCTGATCGGCTCGTCGCTGAGAGTCGAGAGTCAGGAGACGGGAGACGAGAGACGGGAGCTAACTACTCGTGAGGTTTTTGAGACGCGTGCGAAAACCATCTCGTCCATGCGGCATTATTTGGAAGATCACGGCTATATCGAGGTCGAGACGCCGATGCTGACGCCAAAGGCGACGGGCGCCGCCGCAAAGCCATTTGAGACACATCACAACGCGCTCGACATCACGCTTTACGCACGCATCGCTCCCGAGCTTTATCTAAAACGCCTCGTCGTCGGCGGTTTCGAAAAGGTTTACGAGCTAAACCGTAACTTTCGCAACGAAGGGCTGTCGTACAAACACAATCCGGAGTTCACGATGCTCGAGTTTTATTGCGCCTACATGGATGTCGAGGGGATGATGGGCTTTTGCGAAGAGCTGATCCGCGAAAGCGTCCGGAAGGCGACTGGTGGTTTGACCGTCGAGTATGAAGGAAAGCAGATAAGTTTTGATAAGTTTGAGCGGGTGACGATGAGCGAGGCCGTTGAGAAAAAAGACGGTAGCGATGCTGAACTTCTGGAGACATTTGAGAACGAAGTCGAACCGACACTCGTTCAACCAACCTTCATCACCGACTTTCCAAAATCCATCTCACCGCTCGCCAAAGCCTCGCCTGAGAATCCAAACATCGCCGAACGCTTCGAACTGTTTATCAACGGCATGGAAGTCGCGAACGGGTTTAGCGAGCTGAACGATCCGCGCGAGCAGTATGAACGCTTTGTCGATCAGACAAAGCAAAGAGAGGGAGGCGACGAAGAAGCGATGATCTTGGACGAAGACTACATCCGCGCCTTGTCGTACGGCATGCCGCCCGCCGCCGGCGTCGGCATCGGCATCGACCGCCTCGTCATGCTGCTCACAAACAAACACTCGATCCGCGATGTGATCCTCTTCCCACACATGCGTCCCGAACGCGGTTCAGCCACGGACGATACAGAACAAAATGGATAAGGAACATTTACAAATAACACTATCGGCGCCACAATGACCTAACGCGAAAAATTTGAAACGGGCGAATCTCGCCCCTTTGGGTCTAAAGTCATTTTTACAGTTTCTTGGAGGTCGAAGAAATGAACAGTCTTTTTAGAAAAACAGCAATTGTCATGGCGTTTTTGTTTGCTACGTCAGTGGTTGCCTACGCGGAAACCTTTACGGCAAATCTAAGCGGTGCGCAAGAAGTGCCCGCAAACGCTTCAACGGCAACGGGCTTTGGCCGCGTATTTGTCAACGAAACCGCAGGAACAATTTCCTTTACGGTTACCTTTTCGGGGCTTGGCAGCAATTTCACAGCGGCGCATATTCATGCTCCGGCGGCGCGTGGAGTAAATGGCCCTGTGATAATTCCTCTCGGGACAGTTTCCGGCACTGGCGGCACTTTGACCGGAAATGCGGCGATTACCCCAACGCAGATTGCTCAGTTGCGCGCACATACGGCTTACATAAATGTTCATTCTGCGAACCTGCCGGGTGGCGAAATTCGCGGACAACTTGCTCCAAAACGGCCGGTTGATTATGACGGCGACGGCAAAACGGACTACAGCGTTTTGCGATTTCCGAATGTTGCACCGCCGGGAACTGCTCAAATTACCTATTGGAATCGAAACAGTTCGGGATTTGCCGCAAATCAACAGCTTTTGTGGGGAAATGCGAACACAGATTTTCCCGCCCCCGGCGATTATGATGGCGACGGAAAAGATGATCTGTGCGTTTACAGAGCAGGTGCCAGTGCCGGACTGCAGAGTTTCTTTATCATCTATCGAAGTTCGGATAGTACGGCACAGTTTATCCCTTGGGGGCTTTTCGGTGACCAAACCGTAGCTCGCGATTACGATGGCGACGGCATTACGGATGTGGCGATCTTTCGACCTGGTGCAACTGCTACGTCTCAGACATTTTGGTGGATTCGTCAAAGTTCGAATCTGGCGACCAGAATAACCGGATTTGGTTTGACCGGAAATGGCACAACCACAGCCGATTTTCCGATTCCTGGCGATTATGACGGCGACGGAAAATTTGATATTGCCGTTTATCGTTTTGGTCAAGCGCCGGCGAATAATTACATCGTTCAGCAAAGTTCAAACGATGCTGTAACTTTTACGGCTTGGGGCAATTTTAATACAGATTACATCGTGCCGGGTGATTATGACGGCGATGGCAAATGGGAAGTAGGTGCTGCTCGAACAGGTGCGACCGGAACATCTCCGATGGTGTGGTGGATTAGAAACAGTTCAAACAATTCGGTCAGAATTCAGCAGTGGGGGTTGACTTCGGATTTCCCGACACAAGGCGATTATGATGGCGACGGCGTTACCGACATTTCTGTTTGGCGAGCTAGTGCTGCTGGAACAAATAGTGCTTTCTATACTTTCGGCAGTTTCGGCGGAGTTTTCATTCCAAATAATTGGGGACTCAACGGAGATTTTGCGGTCAACAGGTTTGATTCACGATAAAGGGCGATTCAAATTTATTTTATGAAACCCGCATGAAGCGCAAAACGCTAGCTTCGTGCGGGTTCTTTTTGCTGCTTGTGTCGGAGCAGAACATTATCGTTGCGAATATTCCTCTACACATTGTTTGCGCTCGTCGCGTTTGCTTTTAACTCGATACTCTGTCGGCTTGCGTTGCGAGGCGACGAGGCCGACGCGGCGGGGTTTACGTTTCTTAGGCTCGTATCGGGTGCAGGTGCGCTCCTGGCAATCGTCTATTTGGCGAATCGCGTTGGAGGCGGATCGGCAGGAGCCCTTATCCCGATGCATCGGGATGCGGCTAGGCACGCGGGCAGTTGGCAGTCCGCTTCGTTTCTGTTTTTATACGCCGTTTGTTTTTCGTTTGCATATCTCGGACTGACGGCCGGGACGGGTGCGCTCGTCTTGTTCGGCTCGGTGCAGTTGACGATGATCGCGGTCGCGGTAGTTCGAGGCGAAAGGCCGTCCGTGCTCGAATGGCTCGGCCTAAGCATAGCCATCGGCGGGCTTGTCTATCTTGTTTTCCCTGGCTTGCAATCGCCGCCGCTTCTCAGTTCAGCGTTGATGGCGGCCGCCGGTGCAGCGTGGGGATTTTACACGCTTCGCGGAAAGGGCAGCGGCGATCCGCTTCGCGATACGACCGGCAATTTTGTCCGCTCGATACCGATGGCCGCCGTCGTCGCGTTAATTTTCCTGCCGAACATCAATCTCTCAACGCGTGGCGTCGTGCTGGCGATCATCTCCGGTGCGGTTACCTCCGGCGTCGGTTATACGATCTGGTACGCCGCGCTAAAGCATCACACCGCGGTACGCGCATCAGTGCTGCAACTTGCCGTGCCGCTGCTCACGGCGGTTCTCGGTGTGGTTTTGCTTGCAGAGGTGTTCACGGCGCGGTTGTGGATCGCGGCGTTGTTGATCCTCGGCGGCATTGCGTTGACGATCTTTGGCCGAAGTGCAAAAGCCCGCGCGTAAGCAAGGGCGGAAGCGAGGTGTTGAATGTTCCGCCCTTGCTTACGCGCGGGGCCTCGGCAATAATTATCTGAAATCATGCGACACGACCTCTGTCCGCAGACTGTCGATCGGCTGGAAGTGAACCGCCTTTAACATTCCGCGCTCCTCGAAGATCCCTCGTATGATGAGAAAATCATTCTGATTGATCACGGAGCGGTATTTCTCGAACATATCGGGCATGACGACAAAATTCGAAAAGCCGGTTTCGTCCTCGAGTGTGATAAAGACGACGTTGTTCGCGGTCATCGGCCGCTGGCGGATGATAACGGCGCCGGCGGCGGACGCGACCTCGTTCTTTTTCAGGTTCAACGTCTCTATCGCCGAGAGAATACCGCGTTTTGTCAGTTCGTCGCGGATGAACGCCATCGGGTGCTTGCCGATCGAGATGCCGGTTTTGCGAAGATCGGCGTCGACAAGCTCGAGGCCCTCCATGCGATCAAGAAATGGTGAATTATGAATGATGGATGATGAATCGGATATATTTTCAAACAGCTCGCCGCTCGGCTGCGTCGCAAGCTCGGACTGCCACAGAGCTTCGCGGCGGTGAACCGTGCCGTCAAAATTCAGCGCACCGGCGAGGCTGAGCGCGCGGATCTCGCGTTTGTTTATCTCGGGTACACGGGCGACGAGGTCTTCAACGCTGGTGTAAAAGCCGGAACGCCGCTCTCCAGCCTGCGAGTGGGCTGACACGCAGGCAGGCTGCCTGCGTTCCGACATAATCTTTTCTGCAATCTCCTGGCGCAGGCCGCGTACAAATTTTAATCCGACACGGACGCAACGCTCAGTGTCCGTAGCCCGACCATGAGGGAGGGCGCCCGTCGATTCCACGTTCTGTTGTATCAGCTGAGAGGTCTTATCAGCAT
>JBJXFZ010000043.1:0-9167 GCA_046154245.1 Pyrinomonadaceae bacterium | reverse complement strand
GCACCTCCTGCTCCAAAGATCGCGACACGAGCGCCTTTTAGATCACCGAATCGTGCTTTTAGCGGCGTGATAAACCCGTGAGCGTCGGTATTGTAACCGGTGAGTTTACCTCTCTCGATCTTTACCGTATTCACGGCGCCTATCTTTTCCGCCGTCGTGTCGATCTCGTCGAGATGCTTGATTATCGTTTGCTTATGCGGCATCGTGACCGAAAATCCGGCGAAGTTGAGTTCGACCTCTCGTGTCGCCGGCATAACCATGCGGCGAATAAATTCCTCGAGATCTTTTACAATCAACGGCAAAAACACGGCGTTCATCTTGTTTGCAGCAAATGCAGCGTTTTGCATATACGGCGAAAGCGACGACGAAACAGGGTCGCCGATAACGCCGTAAACCTCTGTGTCTTTGTCGAGCTCTTTGACGCGATAAACCTCGATCAGATCTTTCGCTGTGATCTGTCCGTCAGCCGTTTCATCGCCTTCATCGAGCGACGCATACGTCATATAGGCACCGTGTGCGAGACCGAGAATTCGCGTCCACTTGCCCGCCTCGCCCATTGCGATGGGAATTATCGGTTTCTCCGCAGCGTTTGCTCTATCGAGCAGCTCCCAAATGCCAATACTGCCTCCGATGTCGTGTGCAAAGAACGCAAGTTTTGTGATCGGTCCTCCGAGTTCGGATAACACGTCAAAGCTGGTACCGAAATCCTTTGGCACACCCTCAAAATCATGCAGTGAGACGATTCGAGGTATTTTGTTCGGTTCGACAGCCAACATCATAGGTGTGTCGGCTTCGATGTCGATCATAAAATTCGACTTGTGATGATAAAACACCAATTCCCAAAACTTCAGCCGTTCGCGAAGAGCAAGATCACGATTTCCGCCTTGCCCCTTGGGCCTGAACGTAAAGAGATATGTTTTTTTTATCGCGGGAAGATTCTCGACAAGATGGTCCACATCGCTTCGAAGACAATCGAAGCGCACCTCGATCACGTCTGCGAGCGGTTCGGCGCGTTGGATTTTTTCGATCATCTCGTCCGCGGTTTCGGCACAGACCGAGACGCAGATCTTGCCGTCATTCACTGCTAGAATCCCTCAGATTTACAACAAAAGTCCCGGCCGTCACGAGACAAACGACGACGGCAGCAGCCGCGGCAACAACTATTGCCGTATTACCACTTTGTTTTACCGCGATCGCGGTCACGCCCCACGCAACTGCGAGCGGGTAAAAAAAGTTTTGCAGCTTAACACGAACAGCGACCACAATAATGGCGGCACATAAGATCAAGATCACCGCAAGAATGTTCTGGGTCGTTGATGACATGCGAACTTCAAGGAAAGCGAGCATTATGGCGAAATTCGCTATCGACGCTACCGTTACCCAGCCGGCGTAGATCCCTAACGGCGCTTGTACCAGCCAAGTTTCTCTCACGGTCATGCAACCGATTCTGAAAAGAATAGAAATTAGCGTCGCCAAGAGCAGCAAAATTATCGCAAAGCAAACCGCGATCTGGTTGTTGTGCCAGAAATATATCCAGGCGCAATTTAATACGCAGCTTGCAATGTATAGCGTGCGAACCCCGCGAAAGCGTTCGAGTTGCGAGGGCAGTGCTTGGAAAATACTAAATGCACTGATGCCGAGATAGATCAAACTCCAGATCGAGAACGCGTATCCCGCGGGCGTGAGAACCGTAGGATAACGACTTGAGATCTCGCTCGGCAGCACACCGCCCACGTAGCCGGCCGCTGCAAGCGAGTTGAAAATAATAGTGCCGATTGTCGCAAATACGACTAGGATCGACATGAATCTGTCGAAATTTCTGACTTCCTGCATGTGAGCATCATTATCTCACAGACTCGGAACGCCCCGAAAAGACCCTGTAAATTCACTATTTCGTATGAAAATTGCCCATATCGTAAAGTTTTGCAAACATTGAGGCGCGGGCGTGGAGATAATTTCCAACCAAATATGCGGGCGGCACGTCAAAAGTGCGTCTTGGCATTGAGATTGCTAAAGACTTAGCGGAAAACGCGACTTTCCCTCTTTCCCCCGAGGCGTTCAATAAACGGAAAGAGGAAGCGAAAAGCGATGAAAATCTTACAGAAAAGTTTAGTTATGTGTGCGTTGGTTGTCGGTTTGACGGTAACCGCGTCAGCGCAAAAAGACGACAAACGGCCGCCGAAGGAAAAACCGCCTGTCGTCAACCCGCAGCCGAAACCGGCACCGACACCCGAACCGAAAAAGCCGAAACCGAACACATCATTTCTAGTTTGGAGAAACGAAGCGGCGACAGCGGATTAGGACAACGTATCACCACAGAAAGCAAGCAGCGACCTAAGCGTCGCTGCTTTTTTGTTTTGCCAATAGTTTGAGTCCGCATTAGGCGCCGCCAAAAGGAGCCTTTTTTGAGCCGCATGCACTTTTGTTCGCAAAGCGACGCCGAGATCATTCGATCGAGACGCGGCGTTAGCTAGCGAAACTTCAAGTTCATAGGAAAATGTACAGCAGCCATCGACGGATCGGCGTCTGTTGCCGTTTCCTTCGACGCCCCGGTTGTCGACCGCGCGAGACGATCTTCGCTCTGGGGCGGATGAGCGACAACGCCAGGCAGCACACACATCATTCCCGCAAAGATAAAACCAAATGCAACAAAGCCGAAAGCGACGACCACAACCATAGACAGGGCTCCGAACAGCCAAAGCAAACCAGCGGAGACCGCGAATACAATCCAGAGATAGCTATAAAATCTTGGTGACATAGAATAACCTCCTTACACGAGCAAAAATTCACCCGCAGATTTACAGACTTCGCAACCTCTGTGCCGCAAAAAGTGCAATAAAAATCTTGTCGGCGCGAATAACGCTCGCGCAAAAATTCGCGGCGAGTGTGGATTTTTTCGTCAACTCGCCACCCTCCACCAGTAAAAGCGTATCGGACAACCGGAATGTGAATTGCGTTATCACAACTGTGGAGGCAGTTAAGATGAAAATATTGATCGCAACAGATGGTTCGAAATATAGCAGTGCGGCCGTTGAGGAATGTTGTCGGATGATCCTTGATCCGGAGCGTGATGAGGTTCAGGTCGTGTCCGTTTACGAAAATGCCTATCCCATAACGGCCGAACCCTTCGCCATGTCGCAGGAATACTACGAGAAACTCGATGAAACCGTGCGCAAGATCGCCTCCGGTTATGTCGACGACGTGCAAAAGACCGTCGCTGACAAATATCCAAAAGTAAAACTAACGACAGAGATCCTGCACGGCGCTCCGGATCAGCAGATCATCGAGCGGGCCAAGGAGTGGAACGCCGACCTTATTGTCGTCGGTTCGCATGGCAGAGGATTCTGGGGACGGCTGCTCGGTTCGGTGTCGGACGGGGTGGTTCATCACGCACCTTGTTCTGTGCTGGTAGTTCGCAAGGAGATGTAGATCAGGTGATGACCGCCGAGAGAGTTTTTAGCAGCGTCTCGGCGGTAAACGGCTTTAGCAGAAAGTGTTCAACGTCTAAATCGCGCAATTCGGCGGTTTGTTCCTCGTTCAAAAGCCCGCTCATCGCGATCATTCGTGTTTGCGGATCGCGTTCTCTCAGACTGCGAACAAGCGCGGCGCCGTCCATACCCGGCATTGCAATGTCGGTGATCACGGCGTGGATCTGATCACTTCGTTCTGAATAGATCGCTAATGCCTCAACGCCATCGCTCGCAGTTATGGCAGCGTAACCAAACTGCTGGAGCATGGCTTTAGTTGCGTTGCGTATGTTTTCTTCGTCATCAACGATCAGTATCAACTCGCCATTCCCTCTTGGCAACGAAGAACCGGATTCGACTTGGCTTTTTTCACGAGCAACTTCACTCGATGGAAGGTAGATCGAAAAACGTGAGCCCTTGTCGATCTCACTGTAGACGTTAATAAACCCACCGTGACTCTTAACAATGGTCATCGCGATCGCGAGACCGAGACCAGTGCCTTTACCGATGTCCTTCGTCGTAAAAAACGGATCGAAAATACGTTCGACAACGTCCGGAGAAATTCCGGTTCCGGTGTCGGTAACCGAGAGCATCACATAGTTGCCCGGTTCAGCGTCGATGTTCAAGCGAGCATAGCCTTCGTCAACGGCCGTGTTGGCAGCGGTAATGCCGAGCCGCCCACCCGCGGGCATCGCGTCGCGGGCGTTGATACAGACATTCATTAACACCTGATGGATTTGCGTCGGGTCGGCCGCGATCGTCCACAGTTCGGGTTCGATCTTAAAATCAAGCACAATCGACTTAGGCAGAGTTTCTTTCAGAACACCGACGATCTCCTTGACGATGTGTTTTAGCTGAACGGGCATGCGTTCGCCAGCCATGCCTCGCGCAAACGTCAAAACCTGCTTGACCAGATCGGCGCCACGCTCGGTATTTTCCTTTATCATGCTGAGCCAACGCGCCGAGTCATCATCCGGGGTTTTTAGCCGCAGCATATCGACTGCCATCATTATCGGCGAAAGAATATTATTAAGATCGTGCGCGATGCCGCCGGCGAGTGTGCCGATTGATTCCATACGCTGTGAGCGAAAAAGGTGTTCCTCCGTTCTTTTTTTATCGGTGATGTCAGTATTTATTATTAGATAGTAATCGGGCAGATTCGACTCATTCCGCACGAGCGTCCACCGCTCCTCGACGATCAGCTTGTCGCCGGAATGCGTTGTGTGACGCGATTCGTTTTTCCACTCGTCCGCTTTATCGAGCGCGGCACTTGCCTGGTTAACTTTCGTCCGGTCCCCGGCCGACAAAAGATCCGCCAAATGCCGGCCAAACGCCTCCGACGCTAGCGAGCCGTAAATCCTTTCCGCTCCTTTGTTCCAGTAAATCACCTGATGATTTAAGTCGCAGACAATGATCGCGTCCTGTGCCTTATCGAGGAGCGAAGCCTGTTGTCGAATACGTTCCTCAGCGAGTTTTCGCTCGGTAATTTCGTATCGGATCGCGACGTATTGAAATGGTTTCTTCTTATCGTCGAGAAATGGGACGATCGTCGTATCGACCCAATAGATCGAGCCGTCTCTCGCTTTGTTTCTCAACTCACCGCGCCACACCCGGCCATTCGCGATCGTCGTCCAGATGTTACGGATAAACTCCTTGCTGTGATAACCGGAGTTGATTATCCGGTGGTCTTGGCCGATCAATTCCTCGACGCTGTATTTTGAGATCTCGCAGAATTTGTCGTTGACGAAGGTGATACGGCCGGTTTGGTCGGTGATCGCAACGATCGCCGATTGATCGATCGCAAACTTGAGATCGGAAAGTTTCCTAATCGGGTTCTTTCCGTTATCGGCGGGTTTAGATCTTTTGTTTGAAGCAGCCACTTATTTAATGCGAATCGCTCTTTTTGAATTCAAAACCGGCCTTTCTCAATTTGTATCGAAGCTGGTCGCGCGAAATGTCGAGGAGTTTTGCCGCTCGCGTCAGATTGCCCCCTGAACGCTCGAACGCCTGTTTTGCCAGTTCGATCTCGACGGTTTCAAGCGACAAGCCGTCCGCCGGGAGATCAATGCCGCTCGAAGACACCCCGCCATCAGAAGCCAGGCCAAGCATATCAGCCGGCAGATGTTCCGCTGTTACCATGTCACCGTCTTCGAGAATCGAGGCGCGCTCGATCACATTTCTTAGCTCGCGGACGTTCCCGCTCCACCCGTACGTCTTAAAGATCCGCTCAACTTCCGGCGTCATGCCCGATAGAGGTTTCGACCGTCGCTTTTGATTAACGCGTTCGATGTAATGCTCGGCGAGCAGAATGACGTCGTTGCCGCGCATCCGCAACGGTGGAATATCTACCTGAACGATCGACAGGCGAAAATACAGATCAAGTCGAAAATTACCGCTCTCGGCTTCACGTTTCACATTGCGGTTTGACGCAGCAATAATTCTGGCATCGAGCTTAATGTCTTTAAGTCCGCCGACCCTCCGAAAAGCGCCTTCTTCCAGCACGCGAAGCAATTTTGCCTGAAGCGAAAGTTCCATTTCGCCAATCTCGTCGAGGAAGATCGTGCCGCCGTACGCTTGCTCAAAAAGGCCTTCTTTGCGCGACTTTGCATCGGTGAATGCCCCCTTTTCATAACCAAAAAGTTCAGACTCGATCAGGTTAGCAGGCAGCGCGGCGCAGTTTATTGCGAGGTAAGGCGCATTCGCACGCTCGGATGCAAAATGTATCGCGCGGGCAAAAAGGTCCTTGCCTGTGCCCGTCTCGCCGTCCAACAATATCGAACCAACATCCGATTCGGCGACGCGTCGTCCGAGATCGATCGCTTTTTTCATCGCCGGCGACTCACCGATGATCTCAGAAAAACTGAATCTGCGTTTTCTCTCGCTCCGAGTTCGTTTTACTTCGCGACGGAGTTCGCGGGTTTCGGACGCGTTCCTGAGCGTTACTTTCAACTCCTCGACGCGGACCGGCTTGCCGATGAAATCGTGCGCTCCACCGCGCAAAGCCGCAACCGAATTTTCAACGTCGACATTGCCGGTGATCATCACTACGATCGTCTCAGCCTTTTCTTGTTTGATGCGCGTGAGCAGATCGAGCCCCGAACCGTCGGGCAGGTCTATGTCGAGCAGGACGATTGGCGGCTCCTCATCCGAGAAGATCTGCGATGCGCTCTTTATGCTGTCGGCCTCGAGAACCTCGTAATCCCATGACTTCAAGGCTTCGCCGAGAGCCATCCGCACAAAGCGGTCGTCATCGACGATCAAGATTTTTCCGGCAGTTGAAGACATCTAATTTGGTAGAATATCGCTGTTTACATTTAACAACGCATATTCGCGGTAGCAAAGCCGAGCTGCGAAAAATTTCGCACTCGTCCCCTATTTAATGCGAACGACAGCTAGATGATGTGACTGATATCACATCGATAAAATTTAGTTAACCCTAAACTAGCAAAGGATTTACGTAAGAGCTGCTCATGACAAAATGGCTTAAGATCTCTGTTCTTCTTGTGGCCGTCGTCATCACAGCGCTATTTTGTCCGCCGGTTGCCAAAGTCAGGGCGATTCCGGTCAGTGAAATCCGCGCAAATCTGCAAAAGCCAAAATACAATCAGTTTGAGCATAAAACTCAAGCCCATCGGCAAGAGTGCGCCAACTGTCACAAATTCCCTTCCGCCAACTGGAACAAGGTTCGCACAGGCCCCGATGCCTTTGCGGACATCACCGAGTATCCGCAGCACGAATCGTGCACCAAGTGCCACAAACAGCAGTTTTTCAAAGGCACACCGCCCACGATCTGTTCTATCTGTCACACAACTCCGGGCCCCCGCATCAGTACGCGGCATCCGTTTCCGAATCCACGCGAGATTTTCGACCTGTCCCCGAAAGGCAAAAAAGCAACATCCGATTTTGCCGTCGGGTTCCCACATGACAAGCATATTGAAATTGTCTCCTCACACGGTTGGGGCAAGGTTGGTTTTATAAACGCATCGTTCTCCCGCGAGACTCGGCTTGCTGAGGAAAGTTGCGCGGTCTGTCACAAGACAATGTCGCCGCAGGGCGATCTGGCGGACGAGTACTTGGTTAAAAAGCCCGATAAGATCGGTGAGGCGTTTTGGCTGAAGCGCGGCACATTCAAGTCAACGCCAATAGGCCATGCGACCTGTTTTACCTGCCACTCAGCAGACAGCGGTATGCTGCCGGCGCCCGAAAACTGTGCTGGCTGTCATAAACTCAAGTCGCCACAGCCCGCCGCTGATTTAAACGAAAAGCTGGCTTCGGCGATGGGCGTGAACGAAAAGGTAATGCTCGACCGGTGGCGGATGCGCGACTCGTCCGGCACCTTCAGGCACGAGTGGTTCAGCCACGCCGAATTGAGCTGTTCGACATGTCACAATGTTATGACGATGAACACCGCCGACCCGCTAACAAAGAAGGTAAGCATGGCGGCCTGCGCGACCTGTCATGCGACCGCGACATTGGACGACGGTGGCGCCCTGAATTTTGAGGCTGATTCGCGGCAAAGGAATCCGAAATTCGATTGCACAAAGTGCCACATAACCTTTGGAAAACTCGCGATACCGAAATCGCATTTGGAAGCGCTCGGCGCCGCGGCCGGCAAGTAACGACGAACCGATGTCGGATCAAAGCAGAAATCAGAAGACTGGCAGGTCGCGAATGGCAATCTTGAGGCTTGTCCAATGGAGCGTCGTCGTAGGGGGAATAGCATTCTTTGGCTACTCGCTAGGTGTCGCACGCCCTGATATTAATGTGCCTGTGCCCAGCCCGTCGCCCGAGTCGGAAGCTCCACTGGAAACCTCTCCGCCTGCCGACTATTCTCGGTTTGCTCATTACAACCAATTTCACTCGCGCCTGCCGTGCCTGATCTGTCATACGAGGACGAGTAATTCGGCGCGGATCGGTTTTCCGGGAAGAAACAGCCACCTTCCGTGTGCCGGTTGCCATGCGTTACAGTTCAACGATCAATCGAGTCCGATCTGTACGATCTGCCACACAAATCCGCAGACCGGTGCGATGAAGCGCTTTCCGCCCTTAAGGAGTTTCGGCGCAAAGTTCAATCACGCGAAACACGCGCGAGCATCGTGCACAACCTGTCACGCTCCGACGCGCGGCGGCGTGGCAAAGTCTATCCCGTCCGGTGCGTCCGCTCATACGAATTGTTTCCAGTGTCACAGTGCAAATTCGTCAAACGCGATGGCGTCGTGTAGCACATGTCATCAGCCGGGCCGCCTCGTGCGAACGCCCGAGTGGACAAAGTCGTTTCGGTTTCGCTTTAGCCACGCAAAACACGGCGGCCAAAAGATGAGCTGTGCGGTTTGTCACACAGTCAAGGCAGGTTCGGCGCGTGGGCAACAGGTTTCCGCTCCGGCGCCCTCGATGCACTTTGCTTCGGCGCGGGGCATGAGCTGCGGCGGTTGTCACAACGGCAACCGGGCGTTTGGAGCCGGCGACTTCGCAAACTGCAAGCGATGCCATGTCGGCAACTCGTTCAGATTCTAAGGCGCCGGCTGTGGATTATTTCGCGTGCATCGCGAAGTTTTGCTCGACTCGAAGCATGTGGTTCGAGTCAGGAGATCCAATTTCAAGAGCATTTTTACAAGCTCTTGCGGTCGTTCGCTGGCACGAGCGTTGCTTTTCTTTCCTTAGTAAGACATGGCGGTTCAGACCGGCCAGTCCGATGAGGTA
>JBJXFZ010000042.1:0-46647 GCA_046154245.1 Pyrinomonadaceae bacterium | reverse complement strand
TCTCTTTGCCAACCACGCCGAGTTTGGCCAGTGATCCATGGAAACTCGTGGCACAACGGGTTGATACACTCGAAATCGATGAATACTTTTTCGGTTTGATGTTTCTCGCTTCGGGTTCGGTAAAGCGTAAAGAGACAGGTTAGAAAATTGTTTCCGGCGCAGGAAAATTTGGTTTAATGTCCGCTCTGGGCACATAGTCTATTTTATGTATTCAATAATCCAAAATCACTTAGTAAACACTCTAAAGGAAATCCGAGAGGCAGGGCTTTACAAAACCGAGCGAGTGATCGAGAGCCCGCAGGAAGCCCGTATCGACGTCGGCGGTCGCGAGGTGCTAAACATGTGCGCCAACAATTACCTCGGTTTGTCAGACCATCCCGCGATCGTTGCGGCGGCGCAAAAAGGGCTCGAGGGATGGGGTTTCGGCTTGTCGAGTGTGCGATTTATTTGCGGAACTCAGACTATCCACAAAGAACTCGAACGCAAGATCAGCGAGTTTCTCGGCACCGAAGACACGATCCTCTACACCTCGTGTTTTGACGCGAACGGCGGGCTGTTTGAGACGGTCTTGGGTGAAGAGGACGCCGTGATCTCTGATGAGCTTAACCACGCGAGCGTGATCGACGGTATTCGGCTGAGTAAGGCTCAACGGTTTCGTTACAAGAATCGCGACATGGCCGACCTCGAAGCGAAGCTACAGGAAGCCAGCGATGCGAGATTCAGAATGATCGCGACCGACGGTGTTTTCTCGATGGATGGGTATATCGCGCCGCTCAAAGAGATCTGTGACCTCGCGGACAAGTACGATGCGACGGTGATGGTGGACGATTCGCACGCAGTCGGATTTATCGGCAAAACGGGTCGAGGCACGCACGAACATTGCGGAGTGATGGACAGAGTGGACGTCATGACCGGCACGCTCGGCAAGGCTCTCGGCGGAGCGTCGGGCGGCTACACGAGCGGGAAAAAGGAGATCATAGAACTGCTGCGACAGCGCTCGCGCCCCTATTTGTTTTCAAATTCGGTTGCACCGCCGATAGTGACCGCGGCGATCGCGGCTATCGATATGCTTGTCGCGTCAACGGAGCTTCGCGACAAGCTGCAGGAAAACACGCGGTATTTTCGCGAAAAGATAGCGGGCATTGGATTGGAAGTTCTGCCTGGCGAGCATCCGATCGTCCCCGTAATGTTTGGCGAGGCCGGTCCGGCAGTCAAAATGGCGGAGAAGCTTTTGGAAAAAGGCTTGTATGTGATTGCGTTCTCGTTCCCGGTGGTGCCGAAAGGGAAGGCGCGTATTCGCACACAGGTTTCGGCGGCGCATTCAAAAGACGATCTCGATTTTGCGCTTGAAGAGTTTGCTGAGGCGAAAGGAGAGTTGGGAATATGAAGGAAACATGTCTTTTTTTTCGTCCTTCATAAACATGTAATCAAATCGTGAAAAAACCGCGAGGATTAACTCATAACCTTTGTTTATTACACTGTTCAAAAATGTCACTGGCTAATTGTGGATCTTGACTCTTAACCGATCTCATTATGTTTTGGTAAATTTCACCATTGATGTCGATGTCTTTTCCATATTTTTTCAATAAAGATTCAACCCCTGAATAATCATAGAATTTTATGTAAGCCAAAAGCGCAAATCTCCACTTCGCGTCTTTCTCAGGCTCGGCGTTCTCAGTAATAGCATCAATCCAATAATTTATGAAAGGTCTTAATTCAGCTGAATCAATTAAATCGGCATCGATAAAAGTAAAGAACCTGTCAAGTCTTGTTAAAAAAACGTCGTAAGTGTCTCTAATTTTTGCCTCTTCAACAGCAAATCTGACTTTGTTTGCAGAATCTGACTCCTGTTTTCCTGAATCCTTCAGGACGAATTTAGGCGACTCATACTGGGGATTTTTAGTTCTGTCTTTTAATGGATGAGGCAAAAGGGCTTTCCATTGATCTTCCCTTTCAATAAGAGTGTAATCAGATTCTTCAGGGTCGGAGACATTGTTGAGATTAATTTTGCGCGTTCCCCAGTCGATCATCAACAAGGCATTTTGGACAACGGGGTCGGACTCAAATTCCTTGACCTCGTTAGCTATAAACTCCATTCTTTTCCATTTTGCCGATTTACGATACTGGAAAATTGCGAGGCCAACGGCTGAAATGGCTCCAATAAACCCAAAGAACGAGACTACCAACTGAGCCAAAGTTAATTTGTCTTTCGCATCTTTCAGCTCGCCGAACATTCTTTCAGTCCCATAAGGAAAATTGACCACGGCAATCAAAAGAAAAACAAAAGCAGCAGAAAGCGCGATACCGGCTCCAACGATCCTTGTCCTATTTGTAGCCATACTTTTTCTGACAGTGAACTAAAAGAATGTGCTGAAAACACGCGAAAGAAACACAAAGCACTTTCTTTAGAGCAAACTCAAAAGAAAGTGCCTTGGATTGACTTTGAATTAATCTAAGCGTTTGCTCGTTTGCTCAATGCACTTTTAGCTTGATTCGCGACCGCGGCGAATGCGTCGGGCTGTTTTACGGCCATGTCAGCAAGCACTTTGCGATCGAGTTCGATGCCTGCCAGGCTGAGTCCGTGAACGAACTGCGAGTACTTAAGGTCATTAAGACGGCAAGCGGCGTTTATGCGCACGATCCACAATTTGCGAAAGTCGCGTTTCTTCAGTTTGCGCCCCGTATAGGCAAAGTTAAGTGCACGTTCAACCGACTCTTTGGCCGATCGATACAGCTTTGATTTTGTTCCACGATAGCCTTTTGCTAAGGCTAATATCTTTTTGCGCTTCTCTAGGCGCTTATTTCCACGTTTTGCTCTAGGCATGATTCACTCCTTCGTCGTGAAAGTTAAAAACTTAAAACTAAAAACGAGAAATGACGAATCGTCATTCTTAGTTCAGATTCTAACTAATCACCATTCACTATTAACTCTTAACTAATCTCGTCCGTACGGCAGCATCTTTTCAACGCGTTTCTGGTCGCCCTCGGACACTAAAACGTCAATATCAAGATTGCGTTTACGTTTATTGGTTTTCTTTGTCAGAATGTGGCGCGCATGGCTATGGCCGCGCTTGAATTTACCGCTCGCCGTCGAGCGGAAACGCTTCGCCGCACCCTTGTGTGTTTTTAGTTTTGGCATAACTTTCTCCTCTTTTATAGAACAGACCACTCGGTCTGTGCATTGTCATTAAATTCTCTGGCCAATATTCTTGTGGCCATCGGCAGCGTGTCTGATCTGCCGTATCTTAAAAGATCTCGTCTGGGTCCTTTTCAACCTCGGGTTCCGCCTTTGCTTTCTCTGTCTTTTTCTTTTCAGCGGACTTTTTCTTGACCGGCTCGTCTTCCTTATTCGGTGCAACCGAAGTGTGTTTCGACAGCGCAGATTTGGTTACCTTCGGCGCAAAGATCGTAAACATCTGATAGCCTTCCATCTTTGGTGCGACCTCGACCTCGCAAATGTCGGCAACCTCTTCGGTCAATCTGGCGAGTATCTTTGCCCCAAGCTCTCGGTGCGACATCTCGCGTCCGCGAAAGGCGATCGCTGCTCGAACCTTATCGCCTTCATTCAGCCACTTTCTCGCATTCTCCATGCGATACTGGTAATCGTGGTCGTCGGTGCCGGGACGAAACTTGATCTCCTTCACCTGCACGGTTACCTGCTTTTTCTTTGCTTCATGGGCCTTTTTCTTTTGCTCATAGAGAAACTTGCCGTAATCGATGATCTTGCAAACCGGCGGTTTCGCGTTCGATGCGATCTCGACGAGATCGAGTCCGCGATTTCTCGCCTCAGCAATGGCGTCACGCGTGTCCATGACACCTAATGTTCCGCCGTCATCCAGCACAACTCGCACGCTCGGAACCCTGATCCTTTCATTCGTACGGTGTAGCGGCTCACGAAACCGCGGCTTAAATCTTCCACCAAATCTTCTAGCGATAAATGCCTCCTATTGTTAAAAGCCAATCTTAAAGACTGCGCGTCGATCTCTCTGCCGCGATCTTCTCTTTAAAGTCATCGAGCGACATCACGCCGATGTCACCGTCCTTGCGATGCCGCACTGCAACTTGGTTTTCCTCGAGCTCCTTGTCGCCCAAGATCAACATATACGGTACTTTCTGCATTTGTGCGTCGCGTATTTTTGCACCGATCTTGTCAGAGATCGTGTTCGCCTCGACACGAAAACCATTTTGTTTTAACCCGGCTGCGACCTTGAGCGCATATTCGTTTATGCGGTCGGTGATCGGCAGAACAGCGACCTGTACCGGTGCGAGCCAGAGCGGGAACGCACCGGCGTAATGCTCGATCAGTACGCCAAAAAATCTCTCGATCGAGCCAAACAGCGCCCGATGGATCATAAACGGCCGGTGCTTTTGATTGTCATCGCCCGTGTACTCGAGTTCAAAACGCTCGGGCAGATTAAAGTCGAGCTGGATCGTCCCGAGTTGCCAGACGCGACCGATGGCGTCTTCGATCTTGATGTCGATCTTTGGTCCGTAGAACGCGGCCTCGCCCTCGATGCGTTCGTAACTGATGTTGCGCTCGTCCAGCGCACTGGCAAGCTGCTTTTCGGCCGCCGCCCAATCCTCGTCGGCGCCCAGATACAGTTTGTTTTCGGCGTCGCCACGAACCGAGAGCTCAAATTTTACCTTATCAAACCCGTAAGTGTCGAAAACCTTGATCGCAAGATCGAGACAGTCGGCGACCTCAACATGGACCTGATCGGGCCTGACAAAAAGATGCGCATCGTCGACCGAAAACCCACGCACGCGCATCAGACCGTGGAGCGTGCCGGAAAGCTCGGCTCGATAGACGGTTCCCATCTCTGAATATCTTTGTGGCAGATCACGATAGCTCTTTGGCGACGATTTATATATGCCTATGTGATGCGGACAATTCATCGGCTTTAGGCGATACTCCTCGTCCTCTATGCTCGTCGGCGCGTACATCGAGTCGGCGTAATTGTCTTCATGACCGCTCTTGACCCACAACTCGCGTTTCGCGATATGCGGTGTATAAACAAAACTGTAACCGCGGCGCTCAAGCTCTTCTTTCAAGAGCCGCTCCATCTCATTGCGAATGATGCCGCCTTTTGGGTGCCAAAGTATCAATCCCTGTCCGTATTCATCGTCGATCGAGAAAAGGTCTAGCTGGCGGCCAAGCTTGCGATGATCGCGGCGTTCGGCCTCTTCGCGCTGTTTTAGCCACGCGTCGAGTTCGCCCTGCGTCGCAAACGCGGTGCCGTAGATTCGCTGCATCTGTTCACGCTCGGCATCGCCTTTCCAATACGCTCCGGACAGCGCGAGCAGCTTAAAGGCGCCGAGCTTGCCAGTGTGCGGTACGTGAGGTCCTAGACAAAAATCTACAAACGGCGAATTGTCGATGTAATACACGCTCGCGTCTGCCACAACCTTTTCGTCGATCAGCTCGCATTTGAGCGGCTCATCGCGACCTTTGAACATCGCGAGGATCGCATTTTTGTCGAGGTTCTCGCGACGATAGGGAAGGTTCTGTTTGACCATCGAGCGCATCTTCTTCTCGATCACCGGCAGGTCGTCCTCGGTCAGATTTCGCGGGGCGATGATGTCGTAATAAAAACCGTATCGCGGGTCTTCCATAAGCGCCGGGCCGACGCCGAGTTTTGTTCCCGGAAACAGATCGAGCACCGCCGCAGCGAGCAGATGCGCCGTTGAATGACGAATGACTTCCAAACCGTCGCGCGAATCCGCACCGATCAACTCGATCGACAAAACCTCGTCAGTAGCGCTGATCTCACGATTCAGATCGACTTCCTCACCGTTTAGGCGCGCGGCAAGCGATCGCTTGAGCGCGTCGCGGTCGAACGCTTTTATCGCGTCGGCAACCGTTGCACCGACGGGGATCTCTTTTAAGTTTTCGCCAAACTTGACCTGCATCTAATCAGAAAGTGAATAGTGAATGGTAAATCGTTAATAGTTGTCTCCTATCGACGACCCCAAATTCGCTCAAACAAATAAGGTCAACGACAAACTTCTGTCGCTCTTATCTATTTACTATTTACTATTTACGATTTACTCGTATTTTCCTACTACTAAAATGATCAGATCCGATAAGAGCGACTTTGCCAAGGATTCACGCCAAATGAGCGGCGTGTCGTAGTAGCTTCAAAAACAACAAAGTTCTTTGAAAGCATCTTATCGAAATTATGTAAATGGTAGTCTCTAGCAGACTCGAACTGCTGACCCCTACCTTGTCAAGGTAATGCTCTACCAACTGAGCTAAGAGACTATACCCTCGCCTTTTTCAACAGAAAAGCGAATCTAAAGGATGCCAAACAGGGGAAAAACTGTCAAGCTGCGTCCACGTTGAGCTATTCTCCCGGCTCCTTATTCCTTATTGCCTTATCTTTCCTACACGCCGACAGTGGTTTGGCGTACGCTGAGATAATGCTGACAATCTTCTCTTCGGCCCTGTTCGCGTTGACTTTCATGCACGCGCAGCCGTAGCCGTAATGACCGTTGGTCTCGATCCATTGTGAAGGTTTGAAGTCGGGCCAATCGCCGTCCGCTTGGTAGCCGCCTTGAACGGCTATGATCCACTCTCGTTCGCGATCAATTAGCCACGCGTTTGCCGGCGTCGGATTGACAAACCAGCCGCAACGCAGCTCTGGCCGCTGCTGAGGGCGCGCCGTTATTGCAAAAATGTTCGCGAAGAAAGCAGAAACGACAAAAACAAGTGCAACGCGACGGAGAAAGGCCATATTGAATTGTATGTTCATCATTATTGTTTAGAGGCTTTGGCTAAAAATGCTCGAGCAGACTTGAGTTCCGTTCGTTCGCTCGACTTGTCGGCGAGCTCGATCAGCTTCGAGTAGTAACGCCTGGCCTTCACCTTGTCTCCACTTTTCTCCGCAGCAACTGCTGCTCCATAGTAGCCTCGAAATCGGTTGGGTTCGCGGGTTTGAGATGTTTCAAATTCCTTGAGCGCATCGGCCGGTCGATCTAATTCGAGCAGCATTTCCCCCAAAAGCTCGCGGGCCGGGAGTAGGCGGCCGGGCGTGACTATGTGTTTTTCGTTTTTGTCTTCAGTATCGGCCGCAGTCTGCATCAGGGAAAGCGCATCATCTTTTTTTCCTTGCGACAGCGCCGTCCAAGCGGCGGCCCCGAGGCGATTGACCTCGACCTCGGTTGCCCAGTAATCATTTTTCGCAGCTTTCAAGACGTCACGCAGACGGGCCAGTTCCTTGATTTCTTTTTCCGCCATTTCGACGTTGCCCGTTCGTGCTGCGCCGAGTCCGCGTGCGAAACGCGTTAGAGCCTCAGTGAAAGGGAAACCGCTCGCATTGGGTTCGAGCGTCATGGCCATTTTCCAATCGCCACGTTCGAGTGCGTACCGAGCCGGCATAGCCGCCTTTGCATACGGCCCAACGAATCGTAAGGTATTGAACTCCGTTATCGATGCGCTTTCAGCGACAACGCGTTTCGCTTCAGCGTCGCGTGCCATCTGGAGATTCGCATACGTCATGTAGTCCATAGCATGAAGCTGTTCTTCGAACTCGCCGTCCTTTTTTGCCGCAGCGGCCGAGCGTGAATTGGTTGCCACAGAATCTTTCCAATAACCGACACGCGTAAAGATATGCGACGGCATATGCAGTGCATGGGGGGCGGCTGGGGCGATGCCCGCGTACCGACGCGCAGCAGCCAGCCCCTTTGAGGCGATAGGCGGGGCGTCGTAGCTGTGGATCAGATAGTGAGCCGCACCGGGATGATCAGGGTGTTTCTCGAACTGTTTCTCAAGGATCCTGGCCGCCGCGAGATAGGCGCTGTATGTTTGGTCAGCAAGCGATTGGGTCGCAGCCAGATAGAGGGCGTAGAAGATCTGCCCTTCGTCGTCGTCGGGATATTTTGCGGCGAGATTTTCGAACGCCTTTGCTCGATTTAGCTGACGAGTCTTCTCAGGGCGATTCGCCCAGTCTTCCCAATAGGCTGCGACTGCCTCAATGTAATCGCGTTCGCGTTCGGTCTTCGCCCCGACTTTGCGGCCTTCTTCGACCGCTGCTTTTGCGCGAGCCGCCCATTCCGGGGAAGGGCCGACACCCGCCAGCGGATTCGACATCAGGATCGCCGCAATTCCCCAATTCGCGATCGCGCACGAAGTGTCTTTCGACAGCACCTCGCGAAACGACTTCTCGGTCTCGACATATCGAAACGAATGCAGCATCGCCACCGAACGCTGAAAACTCTCCTGAACGTCATGGGAGCATGAATTCTTAAAATCAACCTTACCCAGCGCATGGGATGAATGTTGGCCTGTGGCTGAAATGGAGAGAAAGAGGGAGAACAAAAATAAACTAATAATTCTCGGCATATTTTTCACCTCACTTTCATTATATCTTCGAGTTCAAAATCATCGTGTTCGCGCCATCGTCCGCGAGGCCGGTCTCCATTCCGGTCAACTTTGTACCGTCGTCGAGGCAGTAGATCATTTCTGCGTCGGCATATGTGCGGCTGCATGTCGGGCAGGTCCTAAATAATCGTGTCGTCGTGCCGCGAGCTTCAGCCGGTTTTTCGCGGCCGAGAAATTTTCGAACTTCCGTAACAAAGACGGGCCAAGCGGCTTCGTGCTGCAAAAGCAGATGATTGTTGCTTTCGAGAGTTACAAAGCGCGAGTTCGGGATCAACGACGCCAGGCGGCGGCCTTCTTCAAACGGCACTAGCGCATCGCCGCGCGAATGCAACACGAGCGTTGGCACATTGAGTTTCGGAAGAAGTTCGTTCACGTCGAGATCACCTATTGCCTCGAATATTCGCGCGGCGTTGTCGGGTGAAACGGATGCTTGTTGTAGATCATTAAAAGATCTGGCTTCTTCCGGATTGGCTTCCGGAATGCACAGCGTCGTCCACAACTGGCGAATCGCAGGATTTTTGCTGTTCCAGCCCTGTTTGATCAGTGTCACCTGGGCTTGCCGTTTTTCAAGATCGTCAGGCGACAGCTTGGCTTTTTTCCAACCGGTCACAAACGACCCGAGTAAGATAAGGTGCGAGACTTTTTCAGGATGACGGTTGGCGTATGCGACCGCAACAGGGCCGCCTTGAGAAATGCCGAACAGCGGAAAGCGCTCAACGCCGACCGCGTCGATCACCGCGCTGAGATCGTCAACAAACGCGTCGAGCGAAAGATCTTCGACATCACGGTCGGAGAGTCCCGTGCCGCGTTCGTCGTAGCGAATGAGTTGGTGATCGCTGGCAAATTCGTGTAGCAAATGACTCCATACAGGGCTCTGCCAGTCATACTCCAAGTGATTCATCCAATTCGCGGCCTTGACGAACGGCGGACCATTGCCGACCGACGAATAGGCAATTCGCACGCTGTCCGTTGTTGTGCAGAATTTGATCTCTTGTTCCATAAAATGCAGTTTTGTTAAGCGACGCCGGTACAAAATCGGTGCATCGCGATGGCGACGAGCTTTGCTGTTCGGCTGTCGACGTCGAATCTCGGGTTCACTTCAGTAAATTCGATGATCCGGGTGTTCGCTAAGCTTGCGGCGTATTTGACGAGTTGGATAAATTCGCCGGCACGCAGGCCGAGCGGCGACGGAGCGGACACGCCCGGCGCATCGGCCGATCTGACCGCGTCAAGGTCAAAGCCAAAGAACGTATTGAGCGACGACGACTGACCGATAAACTTCTGCCGGATCTGTTCCTTCAACTCCATATCGGCCTCATCGCGTGAGCGCACCTGCTCGAGCGAGATGCGGTTGACGCCGAGATTTTTTATGTATTCGTAATAGACCGGCGATGCGTGATGCGACTGATATCCGACCTCGTAAAAATAGTCGGGTCGCAGGTGACCGCCGTCTAGAAGCTGTCGATACTGCGTTCCATTGTTTCGCTCTTTTGCGATGCGCACGTCCAGGTGGGCGTCAACATTGACGCCGATCCAGCCATCCGGGCTAAATGTTTCGGCCATCGCAACGCCGTCGGCGTACGAAACATCATTGCCGCCACCGAGCACGATCAGCCGCTTTCCGCTCGTGAGGATTTGCTTACCGATCGCCGTCAACGCCTCGTGCGTAGCTTCGAGAGTCTCGCTGATCATGACGTCGCCAAGGTCGAAGATCTTTTTCTTTACATTAAAAGTCGTTAGCCGGTAAAACTGTTCGCGTATCGCATTTGGAGCCTCAGCCGCACCGACACGACCGCCATTACGCCGCACACCCTCGTCCTGTGGGCACCCGAGAATTACGATTTCCGACGCCACGTAATCATCGGGCGCGCTGCTGACGATCTCGCCCATTCGCGGATCGTTCACATCGCCACTCGAAAAAAACAAGCGCTCGTCAGGCCTTGATCTGAGGTCAAAAATATCGCTCATCCAGCGCTAGTATTTGCCGATTTGCTGGCGAAGTCAAAATCGCAACGCCCTTGTCTCGGTTGGTAGGATTTGACCTCCGATGGTAAGAGCCTTATTCTTCACGTTATGATAAGGCCGCTATTGATCGCCGCCTCGCTTTTCCTCCTAACAGTTACTTCTACGGCGCAGATCGACGAAATTTGCACGGATGTAGGCATCACCCCATCGCTTGATTCTCCCTTCGCTCATGTGCCGTACGTTTACGGACGCGTAACGCTTGTTGGTTTTGATCCTGTTGGCAAAACGCCAAAAGTCGTGGTCATTCTTTCTGACAGCGCTCACCAAGCCAACCGTTACATCTTAGGCAAGAAAGGGAACTACTGCTTTAGACGAACCGGATCCGGTACCCTCATCGTCGAGGTCGATGGCATCGAGGTGGCGCGCCGATCCCTGCAGTCTTTTGGTGCACCCCAGTTGAGGGAAGACTTCGAGGTTCACGCTAAAGCTTGGCAGCGCGGCACGGCGCCGGCTTTGATATCCGCAAAGCTTAGCCATCCACCCAACAAAGACACCGCCGAACTTCATCGGAAACTTGCCGACGCCCTAAAAGCCGGCGATTCAGGTATTGGCGTCGGTCTTCTGAAAGAGATCGTTAAGATTGACCCAGCCGATTTTATCGCGTGGGCACATCTCGGCCTGGTTTATTTCACCGATAACTCACTGGCCGAGGCCGAAGCGGCGTTCAGGAAATGTCTCGAACTAAAAGTAGAATACACGCCCGCGTGGTTTTACATGGGACAGATCCGCATTGCTCAAAAACAATATCTCGCAGCCATCGAGATACTAAAACACGCGGCCACCTTAGAGTCTAGATCCGCCCGCATCTACCGGCTTCTCGGTCAAGCCTACCTGCAATCAAAACAAGGCACGCTCGGTGTCGCCGCTCTAAACGAAGCGATCAAACTCGATCCGATCGGCATGGCGGAATGTCACCTGCAGATCGCGCACCTTTACGAGCTCGCCGGGGCGAAACATCTCGCGGCGAAGGAGTATAAGATGTTTCTAGACAAAGTGCCGGATTATCACAGTAAAAAACGGCTTGAACAGTTTATAAAAGATAATCCGTGATCGAAGAGAGATCGTCATGAGAACATTTGTCGTCGCCATAGGTGCAGCAGCAAACATTTTCTTTTTTAACATCTTTGCGAGAGCGCAGGCTGACGAAATTTGTCGCGAATATGGCGAAACTCCTACACGCGAACTCGACCCCCAGGGGTAAGCCGAATGTCATTTGCTAAAGGCTAGCCTCTACGACCTTGCCGGTGCAAAACATCTCGCATCAGCCGAATATAAAGCGTTTCTGAAAAAAATCCCGAGCACGCGGACAAGAAGAAGTTCCAAAAGTACATTAAAGATAATCCAGAGCAATGATCGGCGGTGTTACGGATCGCCTTTGACAACCCTCTTTGAAAGATAGATCAAAACGAACTCAGGCCACCAAGCGGCGACGTTCATCGCTTATTCAAGAGAGCCTTCACGCCTGCCTCGATCTGCTGGTCGCGACCGGCGGCTAAGACATCCTGTTGGTTCCGAACGAGGATGTCGGGTTCCTGCTGGACATTTTCGGCGCACTTGCCGTCGAGCGTTCGCCAGCAGCCCATCGGTATTCCAAACCTCAACGATCCATCGATCTGATTTTCCCACCATACGAACGTGCCTGTTCCGGGAACCGGCATTCCGAGCACCTGGCCTATACCCTTGGCCTTATACGCGAGCGGAAACAAGTGTGCGTCGGAATAGTTGCTCTCGCCGACTAGCACGATCGACGGTTTGATCCATTTGTCGAACGGCTCGCTGCCGATGTATTGCCCATGCGGTACAACATCGAAATATTTTTTGCCGCTCAAGAAATCCGAAAGCTGCTCGTGGATGCTGCCGCCGCCGTTAAATCGCGTGTCAACGATGATGGCCTCTTTTGAAATGTTAAGGCCGAGCGATTCATCGACTGCGTTGCGCATGCTCGCGTCATTCATCGCACGAACATGGATATAGCCAATTTTGCCGCCCGATAAGCGTTCGGTCTCGGCCCGCCTTGCTCGTACCCAGCGACGATACAGCAGTTCGTTTTCTTCGCCCCGGCTCGCGGGTTTGACCGTCTCATCCCAGCGTTTATTGGTCGCCGGGTCAAAAGCCGAAATGAGCGTGAACTTGCCCGCCTTGCGGTTCAATAGTTTGAAAAAATCGAATGTGCCGGCGATCGCGACGCCGTCGATCGATTCGATCACGTGCCCGGGATGGACCGCCGAGGATGCGAGATCGAGCGGGCCGCCGCGAATCACCTCCGCGACTTTAGCGCCGCTGCCCGTGTGCGAATAGTCATACAACACGCCAAGCGAGGCCGTCTGGTCGCCTTGCGGAAACGCTGGCGTGAAATACGCGCCGGTGTGAGAAACATTTACCTCACCCAGCATCTCGCTAAGCATCTCTGCAAAATCGTAGTTGTTGTTTATGTACGGCACGAAGCGTTTGTACGCCGTGTAGTACGAGGCCCAATCGACGCCGTTTAGGTCGGGGAAGATCAGTTTCTGCTTAAACTGCCGCCACGCGTGGTCGAATATATACTGTTTTTCGGCCGTGTAATTGAGCACCATTTCCGTGTTGACCGCCGCCGGCTCGGTTTTGCCGCTGTCGGCATCGACCCTTGTCAATCGGCCGTCCGCAAGGACGAAAAGGAACTTGCCGTCGGCCGAAAGCTCCATCGAGGCATTATTGGCGCCGAGTTTTGCAAAGATCCTGGTCTCACGCGTGCGAATCTCATTCACCCAGAGGTCGTTACCTTTCTCGAAAGCGGTCAGATAAAAGAGCTTTTCCCCGTCTTTGGACAATGCCCAATCCGAAATTGACGAAGTGTGAACGGTCAGTCGCAGCTTGCGCTCCGTGACGCCGTCGAGATCGAGCTCGAGCCCCTTCTTGTCCTCAGTCTTTGGCGATGGTGCTGGAGATGGCACAGCTGCCGCCTTGGCACTTTCTTCAGTTTCCTTCTTCTCTTTTTCCTCAGTTTCCTTGAGCAGAGCGAATTCCTCTTTCGAGAGCCTCGCGCGGTCATAGAGGGCCTTGGTAAGGTACATGCCAAAAACGTCGCCCGAAACTGCATTTAGCGCCTGAGAGAGCGCACCTTCGCGCGTCGAGCCCCAGATCATCATCTTTCCGTCCATCGCCCATTTCGGCCTTACATCGTCATACCCGCTCTGAGTCAAGTTAATGACCTTGCCATCGCCGGCAGCAGACACAATGCCGACCTCGGGTGTGAACATTCTCTCCCTTGGACCGAACTGGACGAGCAGCCACTTAGAGTCGGGTGACCACTGATAGTACTGGTCGCCGTCTGCGTATGAGTAATTGTATTCGGGCGGAAGCACGGTCCGCGATTGTTTTGACGCGATGTTGAATAACCTGAGTGTCGTCCGGTTCTCTAGGTAGGCGAGTTCTTTACCGTCGGGCGAGTACGTCGGTTGAAATTCCTCGGCTGCGGTCGATATCACGGGCTCCTCGTTTACAACGGTCGAAGCGTAGAAGTACGGCTCCTGTTTTCTGGTGATGGTCGCCGAATAGACGTTCCAGTTGTTGTCGCGTTCGGCGGCATAGACGAGCGACCTGCCGTTCGGCGACCAGTTTACAGAACGCTCCTGTGAAGGCGTGTTCGTTATGCGTTTTACGATCTTGCCGTCAAGGCTCGACACAAAAATTTCGCCGCGAAAGACGAACGCAAATTCCTTGCCGCTTGGCGCCAGTTTGGCCTCGGTAAAACCACCGTTCACGGGCACAATGCGTTCAAGAGGTTCGCGACCGTCGGCCGCAATTCGGATAGGCACCTTTCTCGGCTCGCCGCCGTCTTTCATCGTGTACAACTCGCCGTCATAACTGAAAGCCAAAGTCCCGTTTCTTGAACGAGTGAGGAATCTCACGGGGTGTTTGGTCAGTTTTGTAACCGGCGTGCTCCGGTCGGGGCGGGCGACAGCGCTCTTGTAAACATTAAACGACCCGCTCTGTTCACTGAGGTAGTAAAACTCGCTATCATTCGCTCCAAAAACCGGATTTCGGTCTTCGCCTTTAAAAGATGTGAGCTGCGTGTATGTCTTCGCCGCGAGATCGTAGATCCACACATCGCGCGTCACCGACGACGTGTGATGTTTGCGCCATTCGCTCTCGACACCCTTCCAGTCATGAAAAATGATCTTATCGCCGGTCGAGTTTACTCTTGCATTGAGCGCGGGCGACGTGAGAATTTGCGAAACGGTGCCGCCCGCCACGGGAACCGAATAAAGCTCTGACATTCCACCTGAAGGGAACTGAACATTTGATGCAAGGTCCTGTCTTGTCGATGAGAAGATGACCGCAGCGTTGTCGGCGGTGAAACTGCTCGGCGTTTCGTTAGCTGAGTGAAAGGTAAGGCGACGTGCCTCGCCGCCGTCGGCGGGCATCACGAATACGTCGAAGTTGCCGTAGCGATCGGAGGCGAACGCGATGCTCCGGCCGTCGTTGCTCCAGACCGGCGCGTACTCGTACGTTTCGCCCAGGTTGAGCGGAATGGCGGTGCCGCCGGCGGACGGAACCGACCAGAGATCGCCTTTATACTCAAATAGCAGCGTCTGCCCGTCGGGCGAGATCGCCGGATATCGCAGCCAAAGCGGGTTGTCCTGGGCCACAGACAACGAAAAGAGCGAAAAAAAGAACGTTAGACCGAGCGCGAGTTTCATATCCATTTATCCTAGCTAACATCGCGAGAATCCGGAAATATTGGCGGATCGCCTGAGTACATCTCTTAACGCATGCATCCATGAGGACGCTCATTTCTTGTCAAACGGCGTCAGGCTTATCATTCCATGTTCTGATTCGTGACGTTCCTCGGCCTCGATATCGCGACCGCGCTCCTTTCGCCAGGCGAGAATTCGTCTGTTAACAGGCGTTAGAATCACGGTCATTACACCGGCGCCGATAAATGATGCGATGCCCTTAACCGTAAGCGACCAATGCGGAAATTCCATCAAGCCTGAAGCTTCTGCCAAATAGGGAAGCAGATAAACGAAAGGGAAGACGATGATGAACGAAATTACCGCTAATGTACTTTGCCGCATGTGATCACCTCATCGGGAGCTTAACTCCCTTCTTTGTGCAAACTCAAACGCCTCGGCATAACCCGCATCGGCGTGGCGGATGATGCGTTGGTTAGGTTATTTCTTCAATGGCAATGAGGCCGCCGGACGAAATTGGATCAAACCCTTTTCGGTCATTGTCCGTTCGATGTCTTCGACCGTTGAGGGCACGAAAGCACTCAGATTTTCGGCGCCATCCGCCGTGACGACAACCACGTCTTCGATACGAACGTAGAGCTTTTCTTCATGGATCCAGATCATCGGGTCGATGGTAAAAATCATCCCCGCCTCCAGCTTTACGCCGCGAACCTGACCCACATCGTGAACAGCCATGCCGACAGGATGCTGGAAATGACCGCGAAACTTCAAAGCTTCTTTGACCGCTTTCACATGAGCTGCGTTTTCGAATGTCTTACCAACCAGATACTGCTCCATGTCTTTTGCGGCGGAGTCGAGTACGAAATCCGAAGTTACGCCCGGACGAATATGCCTAAAGAGCGCGTCGCGGTAAGCAAGAATATAATCTGTCAACGCTCGCTGGCCCTTAGTGTATTTGCCGTTAACCGGCCACATGCGGGTCACGTCACTGGTGTAGTATCGGTAATCGGGAGCGTAATCCATCAATACAAGATCGCCGTCTTTTAGTTTGTCCGTCTTTCGGAAATAATGTCCCAGATACGCGTTCGTGCCGCCGCCGATGATCGAAGCGTATCCGTCACCGCGGCTCCCGTGCATATAGAAAATATATTTCGCAGCGGCGTCGAGTTGGTATTCGTACACGCCCGGCTCGGTCGAACGCATCGCTTCGATGATAGCGAGGCCGGCGATCTCGGTGGCCCGGCGAATTACTTCAATTTCTTTTTTGGACTTGATGTTTCTAAGCGAATCGAGAATCGGCGAAAGATCGCGGACTTCAAATTGCGGCGCGCGCGCGCTTAGTAACTCTCTAAAACGAGCTTCTCGCGATGGCGCTCCATCCCACGGATTTGCGGAGACGCGGGCCTGCTCGTTCAATAACTCATCGCGGCTGTCGGTACCGGTTTCCGCGGGGCTGAGCGGCGTGTAAAGCGTAGCCGCAGGTGGTCGCAACAGACCTTTGCCCACGAGATCCATAGACAACTGCTCAACGCTTCGAACCTGATCGATGCCAGTCAGTTCTTTTATCAGATCAGCATCTTCAAAGGAAAGTATCTTGCCCTCACTGCTTTCTCTGCCTGCGTCTCTGCGGGGAAGGTAAACAGAAGTTTTCTGGTTTCGTCCGTCGAGCAAGAGATAAGCGTGCGGCGTTTCAAGACCGCTCAGATAGTAGAACTCGTTCGACTGTCGAAAAACATTAAAGTCACCCGTGCCTTTCGCTCCCTGAATAACCGCAACAGCATTCTTACCAATCTTTTCAAATATCTTCGCTCGCCGTTCGGCAAATTCTTCCTTTGAAAAATCCGTTTGATAATAATGCTTTTCCTGACCGGACGTGCAAACAGAGGCTGTCAAAAGTAACAGCGCCGACCAGATACAGATTCGTCTTAGTTTCATTTATTTATGCCTCCAGATATGGCAGTCGGGATTCTAATCACCAAATTGTATTGATGTCCGAGAGCTTTTGAATATCGCGGTCACTCGTGACAAGGGGCAAACCAAGGTGCAACGCCGTCGCGGCAATTATGCGGTCGGGCATGTCGGCGACTATTGAGCGTGGGATATCGGAAATCCTCTCTGCAATGTCGCGTGTCAAATCGATCAACTGGATTGCCGACGATTCGTTATCGATTGCGTTTACGAGGGCGGACATGATATCCGGAGGAATCTTATTCTTTTCAATTAGATAAGTTAATTCAACGATCGTTATGCTAGTTACGAAAATAGCGCCATCAGATAGCGCTTTATCGAGGGCTTCCTGGGCAAAGGTCGACGGAAGCTTTGGCTGGCTAAAATACCAAATGACGATATTCGTGTCGATAATAACGTCATTCATAGACTACTTTTCGTTTTCGGTGTCTTTCGTATAACCGCGCCACATCTCGTTGCGCGCCTCGCGTAGGTCGGCTTCGGTGAATTTGATATTCAGATGCGCAAGCGCTCCTTGCAGCGACTTACGTGGAGTCTTTGGCTTTTCTTTCTCACTGAGAAACTCCGCGAAATCTAAAACCTCCTGCTGCCGCACCTTTGGCAACGCTTTGACCTTTTCGATCAGTGCTTCTGTAACGGTCATAAAAACTCACCTCGACAGCGATATTACCACAAACTGCTTCATAGAATGTTGAAGGCCTAATGCCGAATATTCAATGTCATCGCATAAACTTTCGCCGAATCGCCAACGCCAGCAACGCTGCTTGCACGGGAGCGAATATCTTTTCCAAGATTATCCAAAGTTCCCCCAAAACTGTCGGCGGTTGTGATAAATCCTACGAATCAATATAACCGTCTTTCTCGTTGCGTTCTTCTTCGCGTGAGCGGCCGTCGGCCATGTCGTACCAGCGCTCGTAACCATGACGGGCAAGTTCCCAAGCATTGCGACCGACATGTTTAATTATTTTTTCTTTGATTATTTTGCGGCTGACCAGCCCTTTGCGGCTGAGCAGAAATACGGCGTCTTCCTGATCTTTGAATCGTCCGGCGATGAATTTGAGGATAACGAGCCATTCGGGAGTAAGGACGGGAATGTCGCCAATGCTGACCGCTTCTGAAAGAGCTTCCTGAAACATCTCGCGGAAACCATCGTTCCTGATGATCCAGTCGACACTTGTAACCCGCTTTGTAGTTTCAATCGAATATCGCTGGCCGCCTTGACGCAAATTGCCGTCGACCTTAAATTTCTCAGGCAACAGCCGGGCAGCTACAATGTCAACATCCTTGGTTAGGCGATCACTGCCGTAAAGCATCATCGCCAAGCCGCCGGCAAGAGCCCATGCGATACCGTTTTCCGCGGCGAGGTCAGCGACCGCTGTTATGGCTTCCATGGCGGAATCCTCATCGAGTGTTGGCAAGTCTAACGTCATCGTAAAATACGGTTCATCGGAATTTTAACATGATTTTTGCCCGCGAATTCAACAGCATCATCATAACCCGCGTCGGCGTGGCGGATGATGCCCATGCCGGGGTCGGTTGTGAGTGCGCGTTCTATCCGTTCGGCGGCCTCGGGCGTGCCGTCGGCGACTATTACCTGGCCGGCGTGAATCAAAATCACTAGCGTGTCAGAATACAGCCGATCCGCGGGGGTTCATTAACTAAGCTAACGGCAAAGGGCATTGAAATCCTTCGCCCATCAAAATCGCGACAGGTCGATGGTTCAAGCATTGCGTTTCGTCCATACCTAAGAATGCGGCTTGTCCTTGCTTTTGCAGGGTACCCATTTTGTCTGAGATCAAAAAACCAAATAGCCGGCACAGAACCGTCTAGATTCGCAAGTGCCTTAGTGACCACATCTTCAGCCTTTTTTGGCTTAGGCCGCTTATCCAAATCCTTCCTAATTTCGTTTACGATTCTTAGCAGTTCAACTTTTCGCCGCTCCCCATTATCGTTCCATTCGTCCCTAAGCCTATTTCCGAGAATGGAAGTAGGTGACTCGTTTACTCGCCCCAGCTCATCTATCACGGAGTCTATTTCGTTCCAGGTCTCACTATCGAGCTGATTTTCTAATACTTCGAACTCTTTTCTGACAGTGCCCGAACGCTCGAGAGATATCTTCCTGAATTCAAGAAGATATGCCACGGTAGCCCTAGCCATCCTCTTGGTGTTTTCGGTTGAGCGACCGATATGATCGACATAAAAATATCCCGCGTGACCAACTACGCTTGCGAAACCTCTATGGGTAAATTTATCTTGCAGATAGTGTAGGAACACTCCAGGGTTCTCCGATTGTCTGACAGTATTGGCCCATAGAGTCTCCTGTTTCTCTAAGGTAAGTCGATCCATTTCTGCGAGGATTTTGTCATCAATCTCGATGTTCGGATCCCAAACACGCGACTTTCTGTCGGGGTCCAGCCGTTTTATCGCATTTGTGATCTTTTGCTTGTCGGGCAGGGCGTGCAGATTAGTCCTTACCATTTGCTGATACTTGCGAAAATTAAAGAAATCTCTAAAAAAATTGTATGCGGGAAAAGCTGGCTCGGTGTCAGGGTCATAATCTACGCTGATACACGCTGCC
Organism: Pyrinomonadaceae bacterium; assembly: GCA_046154245.1. Taxonomy (GTDB): domain Bacteria; phylum Acidobacteriota; class Blastocatellia; order Pyrinomonadales; family Pyrinomonadaceae; genus OLB17. The sequence continues at coordinate 27,023 of JBJXFZ010000042.1, read as the reverse complement.
GCGACCTGGGAAGCGGCGGTTTGCGTGTATCCGGATTTACGTGCCAGGTAGTAGGTCAGCCAAAAGTGCGTATCGTCGTCGTATGCGAATCCGGTTTGAGCAAAGATGAGGTTAAACATCACGATAACTAACGTGAACGTCAATTTTGATTTAAGTTTGGTGTGCATGATCAAAGAGTATCCTATTATCGTCGAAATTGATTCAGCGAGATTCATCGTGCTAGGTTCTGTCATCGCATAAACTTCCGCCGTATCGCCAACGCCAACGATGCCGTTTGTAATGGTGCGAATATCTTTTCCAAGATTATACAAACTCCGCCCAAATTATTACAGATTTGTGGTATTAAACACTCAGCAAGGCTACTGTTGGAAACTTTTCATTAAATCTTCTATGCTTCACAGCATAGACATCATGAACCAAAGGCTGGCTTTTTTGCCTTTGTTATCCAAATGACAAACGAACCGAAACAAAAAGACCTATTTGATTGGAAACCTGACGAAAGCAAATCTTTGTGGTTTTTCAGAATACTGAAATCCACAGCTGTTTGGTTAATCGTTGGCTTTATTGTCATTTTGTTTCTTATTTGGTTGAAGTTCGACACAGTAATGACATTTTTCGCATCGGATTTCTATTCAAAGAATTCTTTGATTTTAATCGGAACTCTGTCTTTAATTTTGACTTTACTTTCAATTTGGCTGATACCAAGATGGCAGGTTAAATCGCTTAACACGAAGAAGGGCAATACAGACCAATCCGAATTTGACCTCGAAAAAGAACGCATCAAACTCCGCGATGACACACGCAAAACATTGGCTCAAATTATCGGCGGCATTTTCTTTGTTGCTGGTTTATTTGTAACTTTTAATACTTTTGAGTTAAATCGGCAGGGGCAACAACTTGCCCGCGAAGGACAGGTAAGTGAACGATTTTCAAAAGCCGTTGAATTACTCGGAAATAAGGACATTTCAGTGAGAATTGGCGGATTGTATTCTTTAGAGCAAATTTCACGGGAATATTCTCAAGACTATCACACCAAAATCATGGAAATTCTTGCCGCCTTTATTCGAGAAAAATCAAAAGAACAAAGAGAATCGTCTGAGGAAACTAAAGTTGTTAAGATCAATACAAAACAAGATAAAAACGGTCAAGAAGAAAAAAGTAAATACTTTAATATGCCTTCGACAACCGATGTTCGTGTTGCTGTTACCATCATAAATCGTCGTAATTTGGAATTGGAAAATGACAAAGCAATATTTGTGTTTAATTTGAGCGACTCAAATCTAGTTGATGCAAATCTTGCTAATGCAAACCTCAGTCATGCAAATCTTGCCAATGCAAACCTCAGTGGCGCAAACCTGAGTTTTGCAAACCTCAGTTATGCAAATCTCCAATATGCGATTTTCAATGATGATTCATACATGATTGGGGCAAATCTCCGTGGTGCAATTCTCCAATATGCGAACCTTAATGAAGTAACACTTGATGTAGCTGATCTTTATAATGCAAACCTCAGTTATGCAGATCTTCGTCAGGCGGATTTGAGGAGTTGTACGGGATTAAGAGATAGGCAAATTGATTACTGCATTATTGATGAAAAAACTCAACTGCCTGACGAACTTCTGCCACGCCGTTTGATTTTATTAGAATTATCAAAACAGAATTTGGAAGAAAGAAAAAAAATGCTAATTAAATCTCAAAAGTAGCTTCGTTTCTCTTAATTCCCCGATTTTCTTTATTTCCTCATCGGAATCTTAACATCATTCTCCCTCGCAAATTCAATCGCTTCCGTGTAACCCGCGTCGGCGTGGCGAATAATTCCCATTCCGGGATCAGTAGTCAAAACCCTCTCAATCCTTTTCGCGGCCTCGGGCGTGCCGTCGGCGACGATTACTTGTCCGGCGTGGAGTGAATAGCCGATGCCGACGCCGCCGCCGTGATGAAGCGAAACCCACGTTGCGCCACCCGCGACGTTTATCATTGCGTTTAGGTAAACCCAATCGGCGATCGCGTCCGAGCCGTCGCCCATACTCTCGGTCTCGCGGTTGGGCGAGGCGACGCTGCCGCAGTCGAGATGATCGCGACCGATGACGATCGGGGCTTTTAGCTCGCCGGAGGCGACCATTTCGTTTAATTTCAAACCTGCTTTTGCGCGTTCGCCGTAACCGAGCCAGCAGATGCGTGCGGGCAGGCCCTGGAACTCAACTTGTTCCTGCGCCATCGTCAGCCACCGAGCGAGATGATCGTTGTCGGGGAAGAGATTCATGATCGCTTCGTCCGTTTTGTAGATGTCTTCGCGCTCACCCGAAAGCGCGACCCAGCGAAACGGACCTTTCCCCTCGCAAAACAGCGGTCGAATATACGCCGGCACAAAGCCCGGATAGTCGAACGCATTGGTGACGCCGTTGTCTAATGCGCGTTGGCGAAGGTTGTTGCCGTAATCAAAGACGACCGAGCCACGTCGCTGAAACTCGAGCATTGCCTCGACGTGCTTTGCCATCGAGTCCATCGCGGCCTGTTGGTAACCTGCCTGATCTTTCACACGAAACTCCGCAGCCTGCTCGACCGAGTAGCCGACGGGAATGTAACCCATCAGCACGTCATGAGCGCTTGTTTGATCGGTGACCACGTCGGGAACGATGCCGCGCTCGAGCATCTGCCAATGAACTTCGGCGGCGTTGCCGCAAAGCGCGATAGATCTTGCCTCGTTTGCTTCGACCGCCGCCTGAGCCTGAGCTATAGCATCGTCGAGATCCTTTGCCGCAACATCGACCTGCTTGAGCTGCAGACGCCGCTCGATCCGCCACGGATCGACATCGACAAGAATGCCGACGCCGCCATTAAAAGCGATCGCCTGCGCCTGAGCTCCGCCCATTTCGCCAAGACCGGCGGTGAGAACCAGCTTTCCGGCGAGCGAACCCCAACCGTGTTGTCGTGCGAGCGAGCCAAACGTCTCATACGTCCCCTGCAAGATGCCTTGCGTGCCGATGTATATCCACGAGCCGGCGGTCATCTGGCCGTACATCATCAGTCCGTCCCGTTCGTATTTGTCGAATTGCTCTTGCGTCGCCCAGTGCGGCACGATGTTCGAATTCGCAAGCAAGACACGCGGTGCGTCCGTGTGAGATTTAAAGACGCCGACCGGTTTACCGGACTGTATCAGCAGCGTCTCGTCCTCGTTTAGCTCGCGAAGCGATTTGAGTATCGCGTCGTAACATTCCCAATTGCGCGCCGCTTTTCCGCGTCCGCCATAGACGATGAGATTATCCGGGTCGAAAGCGACCTCAGCGTCCAAATTGTTCTGTATCATCCGGTACGCGGCCTCGATCAGCCAGTTTTTGCAGGTTAATTCGCTGCCGGTTGGGGCATGTATCTCTCTTTTCATTTATTGTAAGTGTCGAGTTTCTACTATAATAGCCACAATTTCAGCTAAATAGAATTTGACCTGTCCCAAATATGGACGAAAATCGCGAGCAAATTGAAAGACTCGAAACGCGGCTTGATCGCTTGGTCAGGACGCAGATCGATTTTCAGAAAGAGGTCAGCGCGATCAGGGCAGAGCTTGAGCGGCTGCGCGTTCAACCTCACTTGAGGACATATGGCGTTCCGCCTGAGCCATCAGGCGAGAAGCCGCCTGTTCGCACAGAGCAGCCGCCTGCCGTTCACGAATCAAAACCGCCACCTGTCGCCGCTCGGGCGCCGACACAGACTATTCCGCCGCCAAAATTCGGCAGTTACGCCGATCAGGAAAAGGCGGCGCCAAAACCCGCCGGTGCGTTCTCGACATACGTCTCAGACCGGTCTGAGGCAGCACGGACCGATCTCGAAAAATTCATCGGCGAAAACCTCATCAGTAAGATCGGAATACTGGTTCTGATCATCGGCGTCGGCATCGGCGTCAAATATGCGATCGACAACGGCTGGATCAGCCCGTTGATGCGAGTTGTCTTTGGATACGTCGTTGGTGTCGTTTTGGTCGGGCTCGCGGCGAAGCTCAAGGCAAAGTATCACAACTTCAGCGCCGTACTGCTGAGCGGCGGCATCGCTATTCTTTATTTCGTCACCTATTTTGCTTACGCGTATTACTCGCTGATCGGCCAGCCGTTGGCTTTTGCTCTGATGGTTTTGTTGACGGTCGCGACGGTTGCGGCTGCAATTTTTTACGACCGTCAGGTCATCGCTCATATCGGTTTGGTTGGAGCTTACGGCGTTCCTTTCTTGTTGAGTAATCGGTCGGGGAATTACGTATTTTTGTTCACCTACATGGCGGTAGTAAACACGGGTATTCTCGCCATTTCGCTAAAGAAGTACTGGAAACCGCTCGTTTACACCGCATCGGTGTTTACCTGGATCATTTTCGGAGCGTGGGTTGCGACAAAATATTACGCCGAACAGCATTTTCATCTGGCGTTGATCTTCTTGGCGGTGTTCTTCGGGCTCTTCTACGCCGCAAAGATCGCTCACACCTACCTAACCGAAGGCAAGAGATCTTTAGAGGACACGATCTCTGTCTTTGCGACGACCTTTATCTTTTACGCGTTTTGCTTGGCGCTCGGCGATCTAAAAACGTCGGTCGCTGAATACGCAATTTTCTTTTCCTACCTCGCCGCGATCTCGCTGCTCGTGCTCGTTTCGTCGTATCGTTTTTTCAGTCATGCTATCGTTTATCTGAGCTATCCGTTCACGTGGCTGATCTTTGCTGCATGGTTTTTTGATCGCTACCGGGCCGAGGAACATTTTGCCCTCGCGGCAGTATTCGCAGGCGTCTTTTTTGCGATCTACTACGTAACGACGCTGGTTTATCGGCTGGTTGGCGAAAAGATCGGGATGATCGAGAACTCAGGGCTCGTGCTCACAAACTCGTTTTTGTTTTACGGATTTGGCTACGCGATCATGGACAGCCGTGCGAATCTGGAGCAATATCAGGGACTATTTACCGTCGCCCACGCGGCGTTGCATTCAGCGGTCGCTCAGGCGGTCGGAAGATTGAGATCAACCGCGACGGATGTTGTTCAGGTGCTGACGATCTTGATAATCACCTTTGCGACCATTGCGATACCTGTTCAATTCGATGGCAACCGCATCACGTTGATCTGGGCCGTCGAGGCGGCTGTGCTATTTTGGTTTGGCCGCGTAAAGCAGATCCGGCTTTTCGAATTTTTCTCGTATGCGATCATGGCGCTCGCGACACTTAGCCTTTTGCTCAACTGGGCGACGTCATTTGGCGAACGAACCGACCACGTCAGCGAACTGAATCTGCGGCCGATCGTTAACGGCGATTTTCTGACGGCGCTCGTCTTTGTCGCAGCGTTCGCTTTTATCTGTTGGATCGACCGAAGAGGCGACCGCGAGCCGGCGGTTCCAGAGGAAATTAGTAAACTACTTCGGATCGTGATCCCGGCCGTCGCGCTTGCCGCACTCTACAACGCTTTTCGCACCGAGATAAGCAACTATTTCCACCTCAGGACAGTAGAGAGCCGCGCGAGCCTGGCTGAGTTTGGTGCGTTTGCGACGAATCGTGACCTCGATTTGTTCAACATCCTGTGGCAGATCGACTATACGATGCTGTTTCTCTCGCTGATCGCGTTCGTGAATGTAAAATGGGTTCGGTCAAAAACGCTCGCGTATGCCAATGTCGCGCTCGCCGTTATCGCGATCAGTTTCTTCGTTTCGATCGGCATGATGCTGTTGTACGAGTTGCGTCTTAGCTATATGGACCCGGCGGCGGTTCAGCTCTGGGGCTCGGGGCCGATGAATGTTGCAATTCGTTACGTCTCGTATCTCGTTGCGGCCATACTGATGGGATGGCTCTACAGATATAGCCGTGACGTTTTGCTCGATGATTTTGTTCCACCGGCAACCCGAGCGATCGCCTTTGAAGCTTTTCTCTATTCGATCCTGCTGATCGTCCTGAGCTGCGACCTTGTGAATGTGATGACACAATTCGGCATCGCCGATTCGACGAAGCTCGGTCTCAGCATTTTGTGGGTCGCGTACGCGTTGTTCCTTGTCGTTTTGGGCATTGCCCGCAACAAAAAGTATCTTCGGTTCGCCGCTATCGCTTTGATCGGCGTGACGCTCGCGAAGTTGTTCTTCTACGACATCGCCGATCTGCCGACGATACCAAAGACCATACTCTTTATCTCAATAGGCGCCGTACTGCTCGTGGTATCTTTTCTTTACAACAAGTACAAGAGCCGAATTTTTACTGCCGCCGAAGCTGGCGCTCCGGCCGAAGACGAAAAACTATGAAGTATCCACTTTCAATCTTATTCGCAATTACCATCTTTGGACTTAACGCCTCATCAGGGTACGCCCAGGTCGCCAAGCCCGCCGCTACGCCCGTCTACGACGCCGAGCTCGCAAAAAGACTCGGGGCCGACGATTATGGAATGAAGAGTTACGTCTTTTGTATTCTGAAAACCGGCCCGAAAGACGCGGAAATCAAAGATAAAAAGCAGCGAGACGACATATTTGCCAGACACATGGCTAATATGAAGCGGCTCGCCGACGAGGGTAAGCTGGTGATGGCCGGGCCATTTATGAAGAATGAACGCTCGTATCGCGGGTTGTTCATTTTCAATGTCACCACGGTCGAGGAGGCACAGAAGCTTGTCGATACGGACCCTGTTATTCAGTCGGGAATGATGATCGCCGAACTGACGCCTTGGTACGGCTCGGCTTCGCTGTTGGCGACCCCGGAGATTCACAAAAAGATCGCAAAGGTAAACCCCTAATTTGAAGCCAACCGAAACAAAACTGCCCCGCAAATTTGGTCTATGGACGGCGATCGCCGTGATAATCGGCCAGGTCATAGGCGTCGGGATCTTTCTCGTTCCTGCGGGGATGGCAAAGTCCGTCGGCTCGCCCGCATGGCTTTTTGCGATCTGGTTGATAGTTGGCATCATGACGCTTTGCGGGGCGCTTTGCTATGCCGAGATGGCAGCACGTTATCCAGAGGCCGGCGGCAGCTATGTTTATTTGCGCGAAGCCTTTGGTCGCCGCACCGCTTTTCTGTATGGCTGGATGGTGCTGTTGGTCCTTGATCCGGGGCTGACTGCCATCTTCGGTGTTGGGTTTGCGTCCTACACGAGCTTCCTGTTTGAACTGCCGGCCGCGGCCGCGCCATTTGTCGCCATTGCGGTAATAATCACCATCGGCGGGATCACAATTCTCGGCACACGCGTCGGAACGGGCTTTCTCAAGGCACTTACACTCATCAAGATCGCTACGCTCGCCTTCATCGTGGTCTTTGGTTTTGGAAGCGGAAAAGGGCAGCTTGCGAATCTACAGCCGTTTTTTACTACACCGCCCGACGTGTTTGGGGCATTAGCCGGCGGTTTTGTCGGCGCCTTTTTTGCGTTCGCCGGTTGGTGGGAGGTCACGCGGATCGCGGGCGAGATCGAGGAACCGGAGCGAAATATTCCCAGAGTTCTCAGCCTTGGGGTGGTCGGGCTCACAGTTATCTACATAATGACGAGCGCGGTTTTTATGTACCTTGTGCCGGCGGCGAGCGTCGCGAATGACGAGGCGTTTGCGGCGTTAGCCGGACAGGCTCTCTTTGGCGACATAGGCGGCAGCGTTTTTTCAGCCGTGGTAATGATCTCGGTCGCGGGAACGCTGTTCGCGTATCTGCTCGCGTCGCCGAGAGTTTATGTCGCGATGGCGAACGACGGTTTGTTCTTCAAGTACTTTGGCGAGGTTAGTCAGCGGTTTGGGACCCCGCTCCGCGCGACGCTGATTCAGATCGTATTGGCGTGCGTACTGGTGCTTTCCGGCAGTTTCAAGGAGATTCTCGCGTATTTCTTTTTCGTGGTTATCCTCGTCGTCGGGGTGGCGATCGCGGGATTGTTCCGTATCCGCCGCAAACCATTCACCGGATATAGCACGCCGTGGTTCCCATTACCCGCGCTGATTTATCTTGTTCTGACGCTGGTTGTGCTTGTTTTCGTCGGCATGCAGAATCCGCTGCAGACTGTAATCGGGATCGGTGTTGTATCGCTTGGCATTCCCGTTTATCATTTTGTTTTCAAAGGAACTTATGGCGTGGATAAAGACGATCAAATTTGACGACGCACCGCCGGATCTCAGGGACATCCTGATGAAGATGCGGATGAGTTTTCCGCAAGAATATGAGATGCCCGTACCGCAGGCGAGCGCGATCGACGAGTCGATCGTTGAATCTCATACGCTGATACCGGATGCTCTCTATCATTCCTTTTCGGCGTTTGCCGCGATGATGTCGCCCGAGCTGCCGCTTGAGCGGCGTCAGCACGAGATGATAGCGACGATGGTGTCGCTCGAGAACGATTGCTTTTACTGACTGGAATCTCACGCAGAGTTTCTGCGTCGCACAACGCTGGATGACGAGCTGATCGCCGCGCTGAAGTCGGACTTTCGAACGGCGCCGATAACCGATGCCGAAAAAGAGATGATCGAGTACGTGATTCAATTGACCCGCGATGCCGTAAAGATAACGCCCGCTCATCTCGACAGGCTGCGAGCGGTTGGCTTTGACGACACCGCGATTTTGCAGATCACGCTGATCGCGTCCTGGTTTAATTACATCAATCGCGTTGCGGATGCTCTCGGCGTTGGCCGCGCTGGGTAAACAGATGAAAGCGGATCTACTCGTTCATAATATCGGTCAACTCGTTACTTGCCGGTCCGCGCCGGGCGGCACGCCGAAGCGTGGCGCTGAAATGCTCGACGTCGGCATCATCGACAATGGTGCAGTCGCGATCGCGAACGGCAAATTTGTCGGTGTCGGCGCGGCGGCGGATATCCTGAGCGAGTTTGAGGGTGACGAGGTTATCGACGCCGCGGGTAAGGCTGTCTGCCCGGGCTTTGTCGACCCGCACACACACATCGTTTACGCCGGTGATCGGCTGAATGAGTTCGAATTAAAGATCAAAGGCGCTGAATATCTCGAAATCTTGGCGGCCGGCGGCGGCATTCTCTCCACGGTTCGGCAGACCCGCGAATCGAGCGTCGAACAGCTTGTCGAACAGAGCGGTTTGCGGCTAAACAAGATGCTAAGGTGCGGGACCACAACTGTTGAAATAAAGACCGGTTACGGCCTTGGTATCGAAACCGAGCTAAAGATGCTTGCGGTCATCGAGACGCTTGATAAGAGTCACGTGATGACGATCGTCCCGACGTTTCTTGCAGCCCACACCGTGCCGCCCGAGTTTAAGGACAACACAAACGGCTATGTCGAGCTTATTTGCAGCGAGATGCTGCCGCTCGCGTGGAAATGGTACGCGCAATCGCACTTTGCGGCGAATGGCACGCCGTTTTTCTGCGATGTGTTCACCGAAAAGAACGCGTTTGACCTCGCGCGGTCGCGGCGGGTCTTGGCGACGGCGAAATCGCTCGGATTTCGTGTCAAAGCTCATGTTGATCAGTTTACAAACCTCGGCGGTAGCGGTTTTGGCATCGAGGCCGGAGCATCGTCGATCGATCATCTCGACGCAATTTCTGACGCAGAGATCGCGTTGCTCGCTGCGAGCGATACGATCGGCGTCGTTATTCCGACGGAGAATTTTAACGCCGGTAAGACCGAGTTTGCTCCGGCTCGCAAGCTAATCGACTCTGGCTGCGCCGTCGCGATCTCGACAGATTACAATCCCGGCTCGGCGCCGTGCCCGTCACAGCCGATGGCAATGGCGATCGCTTGTCGTTATCAAAAGCTCTTGCCGAGCGAGACGTTGAACGCCGCGACCATAAACGCCGCCCACGCGATCGGTCTGGGCCAGACCCATGGTTCGATTGAGATCGGCAAGCACGCGGACATCCTAATACTTGACTGCGATGATCATCGGCAGATCGCGTACGAGTTTGGTGGTAATTTAGTGTCTAAAGTCTTTAAAGCTGGTAAGTTAGTTTCTGATGAATGAAATAGTCCTTGACGGCGAAAACCTGACATTTGAGCAAGTCGTATCGGTCGCTTACGGCAAGCCGGGTGAACCGCGCGTGGCAATCGCTGACACCGCAAAGGAAAAAGTAAACCGCTGTGCGGCGGCCGTACAGACACTCTTGACGCGCGGCGAGATCGCGTATGGAATTACCACCGGTTTTGGTGCGTTCAAGGGCAAGATCATTAGTCGGGAGGAAGCCGAACAGCTTCAGCGAAACGTCGTCGTCAGCCATGCCGTCGGTGTAGGAAAGCCGTTCGACACAGCGACCGTGCGGGCGATCATGCTCATACGTGCGAATACGCTCGCAAGCGGATTTTCCGGAATTCGTCTCGAAACTCTTGAGCTAATTCTCGAATGTTTGAATCGCGGCGTTCATCCCGTAATTCCTGAGAAGGGAAGTCTCGGCGCGAGCGGTGACCTCGCGCCGCTGGCTCATTTTGCATGCGTGCTGATCGGCGAAGGCGAAGCTGAGTTCGAAGGAGAAGTTGTCGGCGGCGCGGACGCACTGGCGAGGGCAGGTTTGGCACCCGTAACGCTTGCCGCGAAAGAAGGTATCGCGCTTACAAACGGGACGACGGTCATGACCGCGATCGGTTTGCTCGAAACTGCGCATGCGCAAAAGCTCGCCGAACTCGCTGATTTAAGCGGTTGTCTTACGCTTGAAGCGTTGAACGGCACAGTGTCGGCGTTCGATGAACGGATTCACGCGCTTCGCCCACACCCTCGACAAATAGAATGCGCCGCAAACTTGCGCTCTATACTCGACGGCAGCGAGTTTGTTCGTGGATTCGACCCTGCGAACGTCCAGGATGCGTACACACTGCGGTGTATGCCACAGGTTCACGGAGCGTGTCGCGATGCGGTTCTTTACGCCGAGTGGCTGCTGAAACTCGAGCTGAATTCGGTGACCGATAATCCGCTGATCTTCGTGTCAGAACCGTCTCCGGTAGGAGATGGTTTAACGTCAGATTTGAACGAGAAGGGTGGCAGTATACAACCACCCGTAGGAGCAGGTGGTTCCGACTTGAAGATCGAGGTTATCAGCGGCGGGAACTTTCACGGCGAGCCGCTTGCTCTTGCGTTTGATTACTTGTCGATCGCGCTTGCTGAACTCGGGAATATCTCAGAGCGGCGAATAATGCGACTCACCGACGAAGCGTCGAATGCTCATACCTTGCCGCCGTTTCTGACCGAGCACGGCGGCCTGAACTCGGGGTTTATGATCGTTCAGTACACCGCCGCAGCACTTTGCACCGAGAACAAAATCCTTGCACACCCTGCGAGCGTCGATACTATTCCGAGTAGCGCAAATGTTGAGGATCACGTTTCGATGGGTTTGACCGCGGCGCTAAAGCTTCGCCAGATAGCAGAGAATTTTAAGACGACGCTCGCCCTCGAACTATTTTGCGCGGCGCAGGGCGTTGATTTCCGTCGGCGTAAGATCGGCTCGGAAAAACATCTAGGAAAAGGAACCTCACCAGTTTACGCCGAGATCCGCAAGCACATTCCTTTTATCGAAAGGGACGAATACCTAAAACCGCATATTGATGCCGCGATCGATGTGGTGGAAAGATTTATTAGAACATGAGGGAACGATCATGAACGATCACAGCACTTCGCTATTCACGAGACTTGCACGCTTCGCGGCTACCGTGACCGGTCGCCCTATCACATTTATAACCGCGGTCCTCATCATCATCGGCTGGGCAATATTGGGACCATTGTTTGGTTTTAGCGACACCTGGCAACTCGTTATAAACACCGGCACCACGATCGTGACGTTCTTAATGGTGTTTCTCATCCAGAACACACAGAATCGTGATACCGAGGCTTTGCAGATCAAACTTGACGAACTAATACGTGCAAACACACACGCGCGAAACGCTCTGCTCGATCTCGAACAAATGGACGAAAAGGAGTTAGATGAAATTCGGCAGGAGTATCTAATACTTGCCGAAGAAACCCGGAAGCACCTCGAGAAACGGCGAAAATGACCGTTCATGGGGACGAGACCAGAAACAAGTAAACAAGTTCAGGAGGACATTCGGAAATGCTTAAATCGCTCAAGGTTTTTGTCGTCGGCGTTTTTCTTCTTTTCTTTTTAGTGTCTCTTATATTTAACCGGAATCTTGTTTTATCCGCCGCCGAAAATGCGGACGCTCCGCCGCAACCGCCGCCGATTTCAAGCTCCGCATATCAGCACGGATGCCTTGACGCCAAGGAATCACCGCTGCCGCTGCCGAGTTCGCTGCCGCCTGGAAAACTCACTGAATTTCAGGTAATGACCTTTGATTTTTTGAACAAGGGCGGTTATTTGACTTGGTGCAAGGACAAAGGCGTTCGCGATACCGGGCCTTATTTAGACGACATTTATTACGGAACGCATCCGGCGGTCAGGGTCTATTATTCGTCGGCGGTGGTGAAATGGATGTTGAACGACCGCAAGGGCGTGATTCCCGACGGCGCGATGATCATCAAAGAACAGTATTCTCCGCCCGCCGCTAAATATCAGGATATGTCCGCAGAAGAACTGGCGAAAGCCTTCGCCGGAACTAAAGACAAACCAACCAAAGACTGGACGATTATGATTCGGGACGCGCAGGGTTCAAAGGACGGTTGGTATTGGGGCGAATTTTACAGCACAATGAGTTTTAAGCCCAATCAATACCCGTTTAATTATCAAAATGCCGGTTTCGGACAATACTGTATTCGCTGTCACGCTTCTTCCGACGGTGAAAAGACGTTTTCATCGCTCAACAACATCGCAGGCTTCCCCGGTCAGCCGCTGACGTTTCGCGTTGACAACTCGTGGCGCGATCTGTCGCCGTTTGAAAAGCCTTATATTCCGTCGCATCGCAAACCGTCGTCGGCAAGCGTTAGCAATCCGCCGGTTGATACGAATATCGAATTTTTGCAAACCTTCAATTCGATTCCGCGGGTCCCGATGCCGAAAGTCGAAAAAATGCCGCCCGAAACTCTGGACAGAGTCGTTGCCGGACCAAAAGGCGCGGAACAATTTCTAACTTCAGATCAATGTATGGTCTGTCACAGCGCGGCGACCGGACCTTTCGGACCGACGATGTTTTTGCAAAACGCGCCGCCCCAAAACGGCGTTCCTTCGGGTATGAACGTTTCTCCGTATGGCGAATGGCGTTGGTCTCCGATGGGACTGGCCGGACGCGATCCGATTTTTTACGCACAGCTCGAAAGCGAGATCGAAATTTTAAGAAAGGAATTCAAAGAGCCGAAATCAATCATTGACGCGACGGTCAACACCTGTCTGAGTTGTCATGGCGGGATGGGCAAGCGGCAATTTGATATTGACCACAATTATCCGCTCAACGCGTTCAAACTCGAATATGTTTTTTTAACGAATCCCGACGATCCGAATTTCAAATACGGCTCGCTCGCGCGCGACGGCATCAGTTGTTCGATGTGTCATCACATCAAAGAAGACAATTATCCCCCAAATCAGCCGCAGATCGCTTACTTTCTCGAGAATTCCATAACCGGACAGTTTCAGATGGGCAAGGCGGATGAGCTTTACGGACCTTTTAAGGACGACACGATCTCGACTTATCCGATGCAAAACGCTCTGGGCATTACTCCAAAACACAACGAATACATCAAATCACCGAGAATGTGCGGCAGTTGTCATACGATCAATCTGCCGGTTGTGGACGATCCTCTCAAACCCGGACAAAAACCGTCCGTTCTGGATAAATCGGAAAAGAATCCGGTTTTCAAATCGTATAATCATTCGATCGAACAGGCGACTTATCTGGAATGGCTGAACAGTTCGTTTCAAACCGAGTTCAATCCTAATGTAGCGACCGCCCAAACTTGTCAGAACTGCCATATGCCGGGCGGTTATGAAAGCGCGAAAAATAAAATATTCGTCAAGCAGATCCAGCCGCAGATCGCCATCATTCAGGACGACACATATCCCGCCGCGGAAAATCTCGCGCCGCTTGAAGACATCCGCGTGCGTTTTCGCAAGGAAGGCTATGCCCGCCACGAACTGCTCGGTATGAATGCGTTTGTAGTCGAGATGTTTAACCAGTTCAATGATATTTTAGGTGTTCGTAAGACCGATTATATGAGCGGTTCGACCACCGATCTTAAATACACGCTCGAAAACATCAAGCAGCAGGCTGAAGAGAAAACCGCCGCGATCGAGATTTCGGGGCTCAAGGTGGCGGACGGCAAATTATCCGCCAATGTGAAAGTTACGAATCTAGCCGGACACCGGCTTCCGAGCGGCGTCGGATTTCGCCGCGCATTTATCGAATTTCAGGTGATAAATACCGCCGACGGAAGAGATCAGGTCGTCTGGGCTTCGGGGCGAACAAACAATGTCGGCGTCATCGTTGACGGCGATGGCAATGTTCTGCCTTCGGAATTTTTCACGGAGTATAGGCAGAGCAAACAAACATTGCAGCATTTTCAGCCGCATTACGAAACAATCAGTTCGCAGAATCAGGTTCAGATATACGAAGAACTGGTGCAAGACTCAAAAGGCAAATTTACGACGAGTTTCATTCACCGCGACCAAGACATAAAAGACAATCGTTTACTGGCGAAAGGTTGGACGAACGAAGGACCTAGTTCGCAGATTCCGTTTGAATATATTGAAGCGACGCATCCGAAAGGCGGAGCGTCGAGCGATCCGCAATATATCAACGGCAGCGGAACCGACGTCGTCACTTATCAGGTGGATTTGCCGAAAGGCGTTAACGCGGCGAATCTGACGGTGCAGGCGACGCTCTATTACCAGTCAATTCCGCCATACTTTTTGAATATGCGGTTTACGACCGCGCCAAACGCTCCGGCAACGCAGCGGTTATTCTTTTTAACGTCTAATCTGCAAACCGCCGGAACATTGATCGAAGATTGGAAACTGCGTCTGGTTTCCGCCCGTCAACAAGTGCAGAAATAAAGTCGCGGAGGCGGATTTCGAGTTCAGGAAAATTTTGTCCGATTTACTGTCATGCGGCAAAGCGAACGCCCTGAGCAAATGAACCGCATGAGCCCTACTTTGAGTCCTATTTACAAGAGGACCGGCAACTGAACCGTCTCCTCGCCTTGATAACTATTTGTAATTAAGAGAGATATGTTGGTACACCCGGCAAGATTCGAACTTGCGACCCTCTGATTCGAAGTCAGATACTCTATCCAGCTGAGCTACGGGTGCGTACCGAGTTTCATTCTATTGTTCGCGGTACTCCAATGCAAACTCCTGACGACCCGCGAGGTTTATTTTTCACAATCCAAATGATAAGTTCGACTGCGTGCGGAACTGAATCTCCGCGACTCGTATGAAGATCGTTTTTATGGGAACTCCGCAAGCTGCCGTGCCGTCGCTCGAACGCATTTTGAGCGACGGACACGAGGTTGTCGCAGTTTATACCCAACCGGATCGGCCGTCGGGACGCGGTCAAAGAATCGTCTATTCGCCGGTCAAACAGTACGCGATAGAACACGGCTTGGCAGTTTTTCAGCCGACAAAAATCAAGACCGAGGAGGCACTTCAAAGCTTCAAATCGCACAATGCGGAGGTCGCAGTCGTTGTCGCGTACGGGCGGATCTTGCCCGAGAGCTTCTTAACCGCCTATCCTCACGGTGCGATAAACGTGCATTTTTCGCTACTGCCAAAATACCGCGGAGCGGCGCCTGTAAACTGGGCGATCGTAAATGGCGAGGACACGACCGGCGTGACGACGATGCAAATGGACGCGGGCCTCGACACGGGAGCGATCCTGATGCAAAAAGCAACCGATATCGGCACGGACGAAACGTCAGTCGAACTAATGTTGCGTTTGTCGCAGCTCGGGGCGGAACTGCTGTCTGAGACGCTCGCAAAGTTAGACGAGCTGGTAGCGCAGCCGCAGGAAGACGCCTTCGCAACGTTTGCGCCGATAATGAAAAGGGAAGACGGGCTGATCGATTGGCGGATGTCGGCAAGCGAGATCGCGAAACGCATACGCGGCTTCCAGCCTTTTCCGACGACATTTACCCGGTACCGCGACGCAAGGGTCACAGTTTGGCAAGCACGGTGCGAGGATGTTCCGCCTACCCACGAAGCGGGTCAGATCATCGAGGCAAAAGGTGATAGTCTTGTGGTTGCGTGCGGCAGCGGCACGGCCTTGCGCGTCATCGAGCTTCAGCCTGAGGGCAAACGCAGAATGACGACGCGCGACTTTTTGAACGGCTGTCCGATCGCGGTTGGCGATCGATTTGGAACTTTTGCCAAATGAGCAAGACTAGACAATTCGAGATAATTTCGTTTTACGAATTCAAAGATATGACCTCGTTGGGCTTGCTCACCGACGTTCGCGCGTCGCTCAAGCGGCTGTTTGAGGAGACAGAGATTCGCGGGACGATAATTCTTGCGAGCGAAGGGTATAACGGAATGGTTTGCGCTTATCGAGAGCAGATTGCTCAGTTCGTCGACGCCGCTGAGCAGATCCTGCAAACCAAACTAAAAACTAAGTCTTCGTTCAATGACGCGGCTCCGTTTAGAAAGATCGACGTCAAGATAAAGCCTGAGATCGTGACCCTGAAACGCGCCGTCGACATATCACTCGGCGAAGGCACACATGTAACTCCGCGTGAATGGAACGATCTCGTCTCGCAGTCAGACGTGCTCTTGCTCGATGCTCGTAACGACTACGAATACAAAACCGGTACTTTTCGCGGGGCGGTAAATCCCGATATCGAGAAGTTTAGCGATCTGCCCGAGTATGTTGCCGAGCACCTCGACCCCGAAAAACACAAACGGGTCGCGATGTTTTGTACCGGCGGTATCCGCTGCGAAAAGTTTGCCCCGTATATGAAGGAGCTCGGTTTCGCCGAGGTGTATCAACTCGAGGGTGGGATCTTGCAGTACCTCGAACAGACACCTCAGGAAGAATCGGTGTGGGAAGGCGAGTGTTACGTTTTCGACGAGCGTGTGACGGTCAATGCTACGCTTTCGAAAGGTAGCGGCCAGGATCGCTCTCAACGTCTGGCGAAACGCAAGAATCCGCTCTACAAAACGACGGCATGAAGATCTCGCCGGCCAGAACGTCTGCTTTCGATATTCTTCTTCGCATCGAAAAAGAAAAGGCCCATTCCTCTGTCCTGCTTGCGAATTATGAAAAGAGCCTGACGCCCGTTGATAGAGCGCTCTGTCATGAAGTAGTTCTCGGTACGCTTCGGCGCCAGATGTTGCTTGATCGTGAAATAGATATCCTCACCGGGGCCAAGAAACTCGACATAGAAGTGCGGATCGCGATCAGGCTAGGGCTCTATCAACTGAGATTTTTGACAAAGGTCCCGCAATATTCAGCGATCAACGAGAGTGTTAACCTGATTCAACGTGCGAAAAAGACCTCGGCAAAATCGCTGGTAAACGCAGTTCTGAGACGTTCAACTCACGAAAATGTCGACCTGGTATTTGCCGACGAGATCGAACGGATCTCGATCGAGCAGTCACATCCTCGATGGCTGATCGAGAAATGGGCGCGAGTTTTGGGCGTCGAACAGGCAGAAATTCTCGCGACCACAAATAACACATCGCCGCCTACAGCCTTTCGTATTATCGGTGGAATCACAGACGATGTGGCCGATCTGCTACGCGGGTCGCGCTCCTCGGAGTTTGTCGATGGCTGCTATATTTCGCCAAAAGGTGTTGCGCGCAGTGACTCGGCCTATTATCAGGATGAAGCGTCGCAAATGACGGCGCTGGCGGTTAACGTGCCGCCTGGCGGTAGATTTCTCGACGTATGTGCGGCGCCCGGCGGCAAGACAGGTTTGATCGGTCAACGGGCCATCGCCGATCTCGTTGTCGCCGGCGATATCTATGCGCATCGGGTGAAGTTCCTGCATGAAAATTGTCGCAGGCAGGGCGCCCAGGTTTCCATCGTGCAGTATGACGCGGTGGTTGGGCTTCCATTTGCTGACGAGACATTTGATTCTATCCTTGTCGATGCGCCGTGCTCGGGAACCGGTACGATCAGGCATAATCCTGAGATCCGATACGTAATCGAGCCTCACGACCTCGCCGAACTGCGCACCAAACAACTGCGGATTCTGCAAAATGCATCAAAGTTGGTGAAAAAGGGTGGCTCGCTTGTTTACTCGACGTGCTCGATCGAGCGCGAAGAGAACGAAGATGTTTGCGAGCAATTCACGACTGACAATTCGGATTTTCTAAAGGTCGAACCAGCGGTTCCGCGGCGTTTTATCACCGATGAAGGTTTTGCCCGAACGTGGCCGCCGAGCGACCTCATGGATGGGTTTTTTATCGCCACATTCAGACGGATTTAGCTTCTGCAATAGCCCTTTTGGATTATTTATTTCGGCATAATGGTGTTAGACTTACTTCTTGTTTTGAGGCCTTAAACTGTGAGTTTTGTTAATTCAGGATTATCGGCTATAGGGCGCCTCGCGGCGCTGGCGGTGCTTCTTGGCGCTTTTCTTATCGGACTTGTAGTTGTCGTTGTCATGTCACTGCAAGGTTCTGAGATCCATGTGCCGGAAATAACCGGCAAGAATGTTGGTGACAGCGAAAAGGAACTTGCGTCGCTCGGCCTGAAGATGAAAAAACGTGCCGATCGCGTTAGCGCCGAGGAACCGGGAACGGTTATCGAGCAGCTTCCAAAGGCCGGCGAGACCGTAAAGACGGGGCAGTTGATCCTGGTAGTCACGAGTAAAGGACCGGGCGAAGGTGGCAGCGCGCCGCCGAGTTTGAAGAACACGGACGAGGACGATTCCGACAAGATCGAGGAGATGATCTCGGAGAAACCAAAGAAGCCGAAAGCGAACTCGAACACGAATAGAAAGAAGGCTGATACAACTCGTGACGTCAATGCCGCTCCATCGAACGGTACGGATTCGAATTCTGGTTCAGACTCGAATTCGTCCTCGACAAATTCGAATAAGGCCGGCAACACAAATAAGTCCGGCAGCAACAGTAATTCGAACGACAAGACAAACCGTAACACTCAGACGCCGCCCGGACGTTTGCCAAACCCGACGACAAAGCCTTCGTCCGGCGAGCGACCCAAGCGGCCGTGAGTATCGCCGTGAGCAACGATAAGCGGTTATTCGGCAACAAAATAAGAGAACTTTGCGAATGTTTGAAATAGCTCCGTCAATCCTCTCGGCTGATTTTACGAGGCTCGCCGAGGAAATTACCGCGGCAGAGGCTGGCGGCGCAAAAATGCTTCACGTCGATGTGATGGACGGCCATTTTGTTCCGAATATCACTATCGGTTTGCCGGTCGTGAAATCGCTGCGCAGAGCGACCGACATGATTCTCGATTGTCATTTGATGATCAGCGAACCGGGACGTTACGCATCCGAATTTGTAAAGGCCGGTGCCGACATGGTTTCCGTACACGTTGAGGCTGACGATCACCTGCAACGGACTTTGACAGCGATAAAAGAGGCGGGTGCAAAGGCCGGTGTCGCGATCAACCCGGGAACGCCGCTCGACGCTCTATACGAAGCGCTGCCTTATGCGGACTTTGTTCTGTTGATGTCGGTGAATCCGGGTTTTGGCGGTCAAAAGTTTGTGCCGACCATGCTCGACAAGCTGCGTCGGCTAAAGAGTCTGATCGATGACCGCGGCCTTTCGACAAAGATCGAGATCGATGGCGGAATCGACGAAACGAACATTGGCGAGATCGTCGAAGCCGGGGCAGAGATGATCGTCGCAGGTTCTGCGGTTTTTGGCAGTGGAAATCCCGAGAGCGCCGTGAAAGGCCTCTTAGAAAAAGGCACCGTCTGGGTATGACGATTTGCGTGTAATAAGTTTATGAAGTTCAGGTTTTATAAAATTGTTTTTCTTCAGTTGGCGGTTATCTTGTCGGCTTCGGCGATTGCTTTTTCGCAAGTGAAACCGGGCGACGGTACGCCTTCACAGCGTCTGAGCGTGATGAACGATAAGCTCGATCGCATGCGAAAGTCGTTAAACAGTGCGATATCTGTGCTTAAAGAGGAAAACAAGTCCGACAGCACGAAGAAAGGCGATGAAAAGAAGCTCAACACGCCGCTCGGGCGGCTCGTGGCTCTCGAAAAAGATGCGTCGCGTCTGCAAAGCGAAGTTAATAGTGTTCGCGGCAAGGTAGATCGTGGCGAAAAGTACGAACGCGCAGAGATCGATTCGCTCGAACAGTCGGTTGCCGAATTGCAGACTAGCGTAGACAACGCGCAGCTTGAAACGGCGAGCGCTCGTGCGACACCTGATTCACCCGTTGGAAAGCCGCGCGAGAAAAAGAAGAAGAAAAAGTTTCTGGGCATCTTTGGCGGTGGCGGAACAGATGAGTACGAAGAGTTGATCGGCAGTGTGTCGCCGGGCCGGGACCGCGAGCTTTTCATTGTGGCGACGCGTGAGGTTCGCAAGCGAAATTACGACGTTGGACGCCTGCTTTTCCAGACGATCATCACGACCTATCCGGACTCGGACTACTTACCGATGTCGAAACTGGCAGTCGGCGACTCGTTCTATCTGGAGGGTTCGACAAGTGCTCTGATCCAGGCGATCTCGGCTTACCAGGACTGGCTGACATTTTTTCCGACACATCCGCTATCGTGTCGCGTGATCCTCAAGATCGCCGAGGCTGAAATGCGGCAAGTTGGGCTGCCTGACCGAGACGCAACGCGAGCAAAACGTGCCGAGACAAAACTGAAGGCAATGTTGGCCCAGTGCAAAGAATCGTCGCCGCTCTTGGCCAGTGAAGCAAAGGTTAGACTCAGCGAGATTCAGGACAATCTCGGTTTGCACAATTTGTTGATCGCAAACTTTTATTACAAACAGTCGGTCGAGTATAAGAAAGGCGGGCTCAAAGGTTCGCAGTCGCGATTTCGCGAGATCATAGAGAAGTATCCTGAATTCAGGTTTATGGATGAGGTTCTCTACAAGCTCGCCGTGACCTACCTGATAGAGGAGGAGACCGATCAGGCCGCACGTTACTTTCAACAGATCGTCTCCGATTATCCGAATAGTGAGTACGTCGACAAGTCAAAAGAACAACTCGGGCTGATAGGAGCAACCATCCCGCCGGTAAATCCCGAACGGATGAAGGTTCTGCCGCCCGAAGACGTCTCGTTCATACAGAACTTCAAAAATCAGTTCTTTGGCATATATCCTATGACCATCGACAAGAACGGCGTGCTGATGACAAAG
Organism: Pyrinomonadaceae bacterium; assembly: GCA_046154245.1. Classification (GTDB taxonomy): domain Bacteria; phylum Acidobacteriota; class Blastocatellia; order Pyrinomonadales; family Pyrinomonadaceae; genus OLB17. Next base: position 5,933 of record JBJXFZ010000042.1, on the reverse strand, counting down.
GACTTTGATAAATGCAAGTTCGAGATGGTCGATCAGATCATCGATAACAAGGGCGATATTCTCCAGAATCAGATACCGCAAGCACTAACAACGATAATTCCAACAACTCAAGCAAGCATGACACGCCCATTGCCGTGTGAAGACAAAACAAATGCTGGCCCGGTACCCACGCAGCAAAAACCTGTCCCGCAACCGCAGAAATAGAGCTTAGTCAAGCGCGCCAAGGTCGCGCTTGACTTTTACTTCGAACGGCGTGATATTCATTTCTAACTACTAATAACTCAAGCCGATTCCCTGAGGCAATATTAAGGATGATCGGCTTTGGCGATTATTTTTTGATAAGCAATACTGGCGGCTACGACTCCCGAATCGAACCTCACGCGAGAATTCCCTTCGTCAGTTCCCGGGCCGCACATGGATAGCGGGCACTTGCGCCCGCAACGGACAGAAACGCGCGTGTGAACGAGCGTACTTTTCGTCCGCAACAAGTCAAAGGAGAAATTCGCATGTCCCTGAATATCGAGCCGTCAAAGCGACGCAAGCTCAACATCGGTGTGTCCGCTTGCGCCATTGTTTGCCTGATCGGGCTTGGAATAATGGCCCGCAACGGCTGGTTGCCGCACACGGATACTGTGACCGGCAAGCGGACCGGGTGGTTTGGCCGGAACGCGGACACTCTTGTCCGCAGTCAAGGCGAAGCCTTGAGTAACCCGTTGCCGTCGGGCACGCCGCAACTCAGCAAAGAATACATTTACGCAGGCTCGCGACTGTTGGCGGTTGAGGATGCCAATGCCAATGCTGCACCGCCGGCTGATCTAGCGGTGTGGCGACCATCGAGCGGAACGTTTTACGTTTTAGGCGGTCCGGGCTCACAGCAAACATTTTATCAATGGGGCACGAACGGCGACGTTCCTGTTCCCGGCGACTTTGACGGTGACGGCAAGACCGACTTCTCTGTATTCCGTCCATCGACCGGTGTCTGGTGGGTCACAAAGTCATCGGACAACACATATTACTCGTACCAGTTCGGCGTGGGCACAGACATTCCGGCACAAGCCGATTACGACGGCGACGGTCGCACAGACATTGCTGTGTGGCGACCCTCGACTGGCCTCTGGTATATCGTTCAAAGCGGAAGCGGCGGCGTCCAATACGCCACCTACGGCACAAACGGGGACATTCCCGCGCCGGCAGACTACGACGGCGACGGCCGTGCAGACATCGGGGTCTTTAGAGATTCGGAACACAAATTCTATTCGATAAACTCCTCAAACTCACAAAGCGTTTCATCGAGCTTCGCAAACTCCGTAACACTGCCAACTTCGTCAACTCCTGTTTCAGGCGACTATGACGGCGATGGCAAGGCCGACTACGCAGTGCGCAACGGCAACAACTGGATAATCCGAAACTCTTCAAACCCGACAACACCCGTCCCCATTGCCTGGGAACAATCAACTGACAAAGCTGTCCAAAACGACTACGACGGCGACGGGAAAGTCGACATCGCCGTCTGGCGCGACGCAAACGGCAATTGGTATATACGCAAATCAGCAAGCAACGGGCAGTTGCGTCAAGAAGCGTGGGGAATGAGCGGAGATATTCCCGTCCCGGCGTTTTATAGGAGACAACTATGAAAGCGTCTGTGTTGCGGAAAGTTCGGAGATGAATAACGACAGTTAGCGTCGATAGGATGCTAGAGGATTAACGGAGAATGAACATGAACCCAAGATTAGTTAAATTCATCGGATTTGGCGTATTAACCGTTTTGGTCGGAATTGGCAATATTCTTGCTCAAGTAGAAGATACGAAAAATCGTAAAGATCAAACGAAGCGGAGCGACGCGACAGTCAATCCAATCTCGCTCGGTCTAGAGTTGTTGATTCCATTGGGTACTCTGCCCGGACGAGCAGGTAACTCGACGCCAATTTCTTTCAACTACTCGTCGAAAGTATGGAGAATGGATACAGTTCAGGACACTATTGGTAATCCTGTTCCTGTAACCGTGGCTTACCCCGTTTATGGAGCCGGATCAACCGCGGGTTGGACATCGTCTCTTCGACTCCCTTACATTGAAGATACCAGCATCATAAAAGTGACATCTTCAGAGCCGCCTCCACCCCCACCTCCACCGGGCGGTGGTGGCGGAGGTGGTTGTGTACACTGGCAACTACAATGCTTTAACTATAGTTGTGCTTGGGTTTTGGTAATAAACTGCAACGCCTCAGTTAATACTTCAACTTCGTATCAAGTTATTCCTAAAAAGACCGTTTACTTTCCCGATGGTTCCACGGTTGAATTAGTTGCTAGCTTGAACCCCATATTTGTGCCTGAAAATTCACCGCCTGTAACTTTTAGCGAATACTTTTCGATTGATGGCTCAAATATTAAATTAAGGGCAATCAATGGCGAAGAAACACTCGTTTTCCCTGACGGAAGCAGATATTCAATTGGTAGGAGGCGTGTAGATAAAAATGGAAATATTGCTTTTGAGGTGATGCAAAATCAAACGTCGCAAAATACTACGACGAGAGATTCAATGGGCAGGACACTTCCAGGGATCGAATTGCCAAATAACCTAGCAGTCGAGGCAGACATCGATTATTACCTTCCGACAATGCCCAATCAAGAGATGAGATACACATTCAAATGGCGAAGATTGGGAACATCGTTTGGGAATGTAACAGGAACATATCAGCTGAGAACTTTAGGCTATTTGTTTCCGAATAATATCTACAATCAAATTGAAAACCAACAACACAATCCGCTTGTATTGAAAGAAGTTATCTTGCCAGACGGGAGATCTTACAATCTCTCTTACAATGAATATGGAGAAATTGAGAGAGTTGTTCACCCAACGGGAAGCGAAGAAATTTTTGTTCACCAATCTGTAACGCCGTTTAGTTACGGCGGCGGGTTGGGTAATTTTCAAAGATTTGGGAATCGTGGTGTTAAAGAGCATAGGGTAAGACCAACCGCAGGTTCGACTGCCGGAGAGCTTACTTGGCAATACCAAGTACCGAGAGATGAAACAACACTTTTACCGGATGCACCTTACAGAGTAGAAGCAACCGCACCGGATGGAAGCAAAACAGTTAAATACTTGTTTGTAGAACCGGCTCCTAATCAGTTTTTGCCAGCAGGCGGAATAAGACTGCCATCATTAATGGCAGGAAAGGTCTATGAAGAACGAGTTTATAAGGCAAACGGAGAGTTAGCAGGCAGAAACCTGACAAGCTGGAGCGGGGCGAATACCGGAGCTACCACCAACGGCTCACTAAGTCCATATATCAATTCATACGCAAAAGCGGAACGAACTACAAGCATATTAGTCGAAGGCGGGAATGCGCTTGCTCAAAGTCAAACACTGATCTACTCAAATGACAATTACCTGAATGTGATTAGTTCAACCGGATATGATTTCGTTCCAATTGATCTCGTCAGTGGTTCGTCAGCAACGATCGGATCGATTCCGCTCGGAACGCCCCTAAAAACAACCGAGACGACTTACGTTACCGATTCAAATTATGTAAATGAACAGATGGTCTCGATGCCGAAGGAGGTCGTTGTGAAGAACGGCGATCAGACCGGGCCGGTAATTGCAAAGACCGAGACGATCTACGACAACTTGACAGGCACGACGCAGTACCCGTTTTCGTCGCCGATCATGAACTACGGTATAGGGACATCGCTGAACTGCGCCTCAACGGGCACGATCAACTGTTGGGAAGACCCGAATACGGTCTATCGTGGGCTGCCGACGACCACACGCGTGTGGAATCCCGATGCATCGGGACAGTGGATCGAGTCGCACGTTCAATACGACCAGTTTGGCAACGCGATAAAGACACGTGACCCTATTGGCAACGAAACGACAACCGCGTTTGACCCGCTATTCAAATACGCCTACCCGACTTCGGTGACCACGCCAGCACCTGATCCGAGCGGCGTTCACGGCTCGAATACGGGATTTACTACATCGACCGTTTACGATTTCAACACTGGCTTACCGACATCCGCGACGGACGTCAACGGTCAGACTTCGACGATGGAGTACAACGACCCACTCCTGCGCCCGACAAAGGTAATCGCGCCAAATGGTCAGCAGACGATCACGGAATACGGAACGGGGACAACTGCGTCCACGCGGTTTGTAAAGGTCAGATCGCAGATCGACGAGACAAACTGGAAGGAAAGCTACACATGGTATGACGGTTTAGGACGGACGATACGAACGCAATCCGTTGACGACGACGGCGATGTATTTGCGTTGACTTGCTACGATAATATGGGCCGCGTTTCAAAGGTCACTAATCCTTTTCGCGGCTACACAAGTCAGGATTGCTCGACGACAACCGGTCTCGAATGGACTAGCAACACGTTCGACACGGCGGGGCGTCCTTGGAAAGTCACAACGCCCGACAGTGCCGTCGTCGAAACACAATATTTGCTCGCCACGACCGGCAGCCAAATCGGAACGGTCGTCACTGTCACCGATCAAGCAGGCAAGCAGCGCCGCTCGATCACCAACGCCCTCGGCCAGCTCGTGCGCGTCGACGAGCCGGATGCAACCGGCAATCTCGGCAGCGTCTCTGCTCCAAATCAGCCGACGAGTTATGCTTACGACACGCTGAATAACCTGACAACAGTCACGCAGGGCGTGCAGACTCGCACGTTTGCATACAACAGCCTCTCGCGCCTCACGTCCGCCACGAATCCCGAATCCGGGACGATAAATTACGGCTATGATCCAAATGGCAATTTAACAAGCAAGACGGACGCTCGCGGCGTGAAGACAGACTACATCTACGACGCTCTCAATCGAGTTACAAACAGAAATTACTCTTTGACCGGCTCGACGCCGCCGAACTATCAGGCCACGCCGAATGTCACATATTTTTACGACGGAGCAAACGTCTCGGGCGGCATCCCGAACTCAAAAGGCCGGCTCACCAAAGTCACGTCGAGCGTTTCGACAACCGAGTATGTGACTTTTGACATCTTAGGCAGAGTGACGCGGAGCAAACAAATTACGGACGGAGTGACTTACGGCGACGACGCAAACCCGATGACTTACAGCTATAACTTGGCTGGAGCGCTTGTCGAGCAAAAATATCCGAGCGGTCGCGTTGTAAAGAATGTCTTCGAAGCAAATGGTGACCTCTCGATGGTGCAGAGCAAGAAAACTCCGAACTCAGGCTTCTTCAACTACGCAAAACATTTTACGTATGCGGCCTCCGGCGCAGTTACGAGTATGCAACTTGGAAATGGTAGATGGGAAAGCACGGCGTTTAACTCACGTTTACAGCCCACTCAGATCGCGCTCGGCACGGTTCAAAATGCAACTGATAAACTAAAACTGGATTACAGCTATGGCGATTGGAATGGAACATCGATTGATGCAACTAAAAATAACGGCAATATCGTCCAGCAAATCATCACCGTTCCGACGGTTGGCAGCTATGCAGGATTTACAGCAACCCAGAAATATTATTACGATTCGCTGAACCGAATTGATGATTCGACCGAGACTATCGGCACAACTCAAACATGGCGGCAGGATTTCACCTATGATCGCTATGGAAATCGTAGATTCAATGAAAGCAATACGACGATGCCCGCATCGTTTGCAAACCCTGCGATCACAAATCCGACGATTTCGACTACAAATAATCGAATCAATGCAGGCGGCTATTCATTTGATAATTCAGGTAACACAACCACTAACGCTAACAGCCAAACATTCATCTATGACGCTGAAAACAAGCAGATTCAAGCATCGAATACTAGCGGCATAATCGGTCAATATTGGTATGACGGAGACGGTCGAAGAATCAAAAAGTATGTTCCAAGCACCGGCGAAACCACAATCTTCGTCTACGACGCCGCAGGCCAAACCGTCGCCGAGTATTCGACCATCGTCGCGTCGTCTCAAG
>JBJXFZ010000009.1:0-90908 GCA_046154245.1 Pyrinomonadaceae bacterium | reverse complement strand
CTCTCAGAAAGATCGACACCCCAAGCATCTTGTTCTTCTTAGGTATTCTGGTCGCCATTTCGGCCCTGCAATCGACGGGAACGCTCGCGAACGTCGCTGCGTGGCTCGACAGAAATGTCGGCAACGAGACGATCATCGTCGTCGCACTTGGATTGCTCTCGGCCGTGGTCGATAACGTGCCGCTGGTCGCCGCCGCACAAGGTATGTATAGTTTGCAGCAATATCCGACCGACAGCTTCTTTTGGGAGTTTTTGGCATATGCGACTGGCACCGGCGGCAGCACCCTGATCATCGGTTCGGCGGCGGGCGTCGCGGCAATGGGCATCGAGAAGATAGATTTTTTCTGGTATATGAAAAAGATCACGCTGCTTGCGCTGATGGGATATTTTGCCGGAGCGGCAGTCTATGTCTTGCAATATAATTTGACGCATCCATAAAGTTTTATCGAAAACGACTCAAAATTTAGATCGTGGCATAAGTGGCTGATCGTTATCGGCGTCGGCGTCTGTGTCGCGCTGTTGCCGCGTCCTGAAGGCGTGACCCGCGAATCGTGGACGCTGCTCGCGATATTCATAGCGACGATCGTCGGCTCGATCGTCCAACCACTCACGGGAAGCGCGGTTGTGTTGATCGGCGTGATCGCGACCGTCCTTTTTGGCGCTCTAAAACCAACCGAGGCGCTGAAGGGCTACAGCGAACCGGTAGTTTGGCTCGTGCTGGCGGCTTTCTTTTTGTCGTGCGCGATGATCAAAACAGGTCTAGGCCGCCGCATCGCGCTGCTGTTTATTCGCGCGATGGGGCGCAAGACGCTTGGGTTGGGTTACGCGCTGATCGCGACCGATTTTGTGCTGGCATCGATGATCCCGTCTAACGCAGCGCGCAACGGCGGCGTGATATTACCCATCGCGATCAGTGTTAGCGAGAGTTACGATTCGAGAGTCGAGGACGGCACGGCAAACAAACTCGGCGCGTTTTTGATGAATCTGCTTTACCAATGCGACGTCATTATCTGCGCAACCTTCATCACGGGACAGGCCGGTAATTTTGTGATCGCAAAGCTTGTAAAAGAAAACGCCGGCATCGACCTGACATACGGCGGTTGGTTTGCAGCGGCAATCGTTCCGGCGTTGATCTCGTTGGCCGTAGTTCCGCCGATGATCTACCGACTCTTCCCGCCCGAGACGCGCGAGACGCCTGCCGCTCCTGCTTTCGCCAAGCTCGAACTGAAGAAACTCGGCCGCATCACACGCAACGAACTCATCGTCATCGTCACGATGGCCGTTGTCATATTTTTGTGGGTTACAAAAGATCGGCTGCATAGCGTCGACACCGCGATCGTTGCCCTCGCGGGCATCGCCATTTTGCTAATCGCACGCGTCATCGACTGGAAAGACATCATGGGCGAGCGAAACGCGTGGTCAACTTTCGTGTGGTACGGCGGTCTTGTAAATATGGCGACGATGATCGGTGAGACGGGTCTGACAAAACTTTTTGCCGAACGGGTCGGCGGCCATACCAGCGGAATGACGTGGGTCGCGGCTATCGCCATAATCGCGCTCGTGTATTTTTACAGCCATTATCTTTTTGCGTCGATAACGGCACACGTGCTCGCGATGTTCGCGGCATTTCTGCTAATTGCGATCGCCGCCGGTGCTCCCGTCGGGCTTTCCATTTTGGTGCTTATGTACTTCTCAAATCTCAACGCAGGACTAACTCACTACGGCACGACGCCGGGCCCGATCTACTTCGGCACCGGCTACGTCAAACAAGGCGTGTGGTGGAAGACCGGCCTCATCGCATCAATAATAAATATCGCGATCTGGTCGACAGTCGGCCTCGGGTGGTGGAAGCTGCTTGGCTGGTGGTAGTGGCAGAAGCCCGCACGAAGTAAGGGCGCCGTTTGACTATTAACACGTCACGCAAAAACTAAATCAACCCTTTCAGCAGTGCGAGCCCAGAAAGTCGCTGCGAGCGCCCTTACTTCGTGCGGGCTTCTGCAACTAATTCTCGTCTTCGTCAACCGGCAGAGCGCTTCCGTCGGCAGCGTCGATCTTCGCGATCACATCTTTGTAGATCTTTACCGAGCCGTCTTTGTCATAACGCTGCCTGGTCGCGGAGAGGTATTCGCCAAAAACCGCGGCGCGCTTTGATGACAACATCTGCTCTATCAGAGTGCTGCGCTGTTTAGCAAAATCTTCAGTGCTCGCGTCTTCGCGTTTTGTAACGCCGACGACGTACCAATCGTCGCCTATCTTGAATGGCGTTTTCGCCGCTTCACCCGCCTTTAGAGCGTAGACAGCGGTCTCAAACGCCTCGTTTGTTCCGGCAGAGGCGCCCTCACCAAGCGGCGAGCCGAGCACAAAATTCTTTTGATCTTTTGCGGCTAAACCTTTTGCGGTTGCAAGTGCATTTATCGAGCCCGCGTCGGTCGCCCCCGACGCGATCGCCTTAGCTATCTCCTCAACTTGTGTGCGAGCCTTGTCTATCTTAACGATATCGACGATCTGCGCTTTGACCTCGTCAAACTCGGCATCACGAGGTTCTTTCTTATCGACGAGCACGGGAACGGCAAAGCCGTTTTGAATCGGCGTCTTTTCGCCGACGTCACCGACATTAGCGAGCGGCGCGATTCCCTCTTCGAATTGCGGCGAGATGCCAACGTTTGGCACCTCGTCGCCGGGTTTTATAAAACTGGTTTCTCGAACCATCTCGGCAGCACTCATGTTTGCCTCGCCGGCAAACTGTTGAGCTGTCTTCAGCGGGTCTTTTGTCTGTTTAAGCGAATCGACGACTTTCTGCGCCAATTCGGCAGCGACCGCGTAAGCGCGACGATTGCGCAAACTGACCTCAAGCTCCTTCTTTGCGTCACCGATCGGCTTCGGAACGTCCTCGCCGCGTCGCAAAATGAAGTAACGGCCCTGATAGCTGATGGGAGCGCTAACTTCGCCGGGCTTCATCGTCAGCAGTTGCTGATACGGATCGTCGGGCTTGTTTAGGTTTTCGCGGACAGGACCGGCGAGTTTGCCGCCGTTTGCGGCGGAGGACGGGCTCTCGGACTGTCCCTTCGCCATCGCGATAAAAGCATCCTCGGAAACCGTCTCGCCATCTTTGCGGAGCTGTTCGATGAGCTGACTTGCCTTTGTCTGTACATCGCCATCAAACTCCGGCTTAGCGACACGCAATACGATCTCGCGTCCCAACACGCCGGCCGTTCTCTTATCCGCGGGAAGTTTGTCGTACTCGGCCTGAATGTCGGCGTCAGTGATCGACAACTTTTGTCCGAGTTTTTCGGTATTTACAAAGACATACTTGATCTTTTTCTGCGGTACGCTGATAGGGTAACTCGCCTTGTTCTGCTCAAAATACGCGCGAAGCTCGTCGTCCGACGGCGTGATCTTTCTGGCAAGCTCGCTCGCGCTGACCGCGACGTAGCTGAGATCGAACTTTGCATTTTTTCGCTGAAAGTCGCTCAAAACCTCTTCTTCGGACACCGTCACGCCCGACGTGATAAAAGCCCGCAGCTTATTCGCACTAATGTCGTCACGAACGCCACGCTCATAGGCCGCGACACTGCCCGTCTGAGCCGTCACGTTTTCCTTGTACTCGTCCTCTGTGAGTGTTGTGCCGTCAGGCTGTTTCAAACCCTTGCGAATAGCATCTGCAACCTCGGCGTCGCTGGCAGTCAGACCGAAGCGTTCGGCCTCGATCCGCGAAATGCGGCTGCTGATCATGCCGTCGAGGATCGTCTTTGTCGGAAAGCCGCGCCCTTGCGAGAACTGGCTGTACTGTTCCTTTTGCCGAACGATCTCGCCAACGGTAACGTCGTGTCCGTCAACTGACGCCGCGGCCTCTTCGCTCTGCGCGAGGTTGGCACTAACCGTGTCGCGTGATGGCGTGTAGAAAAATACAAGGCTGCCGACCATCAAAATGGCGAAAATGAGGATAAAAAAGTTGCGTGTCTTTTCGAGACGAGTAAAAAATCTTAACATCTGATAACTACCTGCTTAATAAAAATCTGCCGAAAATTGCACTTTGGGCGAACCACGAGTTTAGCAAAAAACCGACTTTAAGCCCAAATTACAGGATAGGAATGGCAGTTACGAGAATTTAAGCCACAGAGAACACAGAGAACACCGAGAAGGGAAAAACGTCATACGGACTCAGATTTTGGTCTATTAAGTCTTTCTATGACTAAGGTCTTTGCCACGACTTCGCCGTGTGTAGAAGGCGTAAGAATGCTGCGTAGGGTTATATTGCGCATCCCTCGGTGATCTCGGTGGCCTCTGTGGCTTAAAGCCCGCACGGGTTGCAGAATTGCCATAATTGACTGATTATTATCGAGAAAGAGATGGCCGCAAAAACCATAAAATCCGTCGGTATCGTCGTAAAGCCTGCCCACAAAGAAGCTCTCTCGACCGCGGCGGAGCTGTCCGGTTGGCTCAAAGAGCACGGCATTAAGATAATTGGCAAGGCTATTCCGGCGGGCGAAGCTCGGCGGCGAAGCGATAGTTTGACCGATGCCGATCTGATCGTTGTGCTCGGTGGCGACGGCACGATGATATCGACTGCACGTATGATCGGCGACGAAGATTCCCTCGTTCTCGGCATCAATCACGGCAGCCTCGGTTATCTCACGGATTTTCGCATCGAGGAGATGTTCCCCGCGCTTGAGTCGATCATCGCCGGCCAATATGAGATCGATCGCCGCGTAATGCTTGACGCCGAACTCCGGCGCGGCGACAAAACGCTCGCCCAAGGGCGCGTCCTCAACGACGTCGTGATAAACAAATCGGCCCTGGCACGCATTATCGATATCAACGTAAACCTAGACGGCCTGTTTGTGAATAAATTTCGCGCCGACGGCCTGATCGTTTCGACGCCAACGGGCTCGACCGCCTACAATCTCTCAGCCGGCGGCCCGATCGTTTACCCGTCGATGAACGCCGTCGTGCTCACGCCCATCTGCCCGTTTACGCTAACAAATCGCCCTATTGTCATCCCCGACACTGCCGAGATCGAAGTCATTCTCGCGGGCGGAAACGAAGGCGTGTTCCTAAGCCTCGACGGTCAAACCGGCTTTCCAATGAAAGCGGGTGACCGTGTGCTGATGCGCAAGAGCTCGACCACATTTAACCTGGTCCAGCCGTCGAACCGAAATTATTTTGACGTTCTGCGGGATAAGTTGAAATGGGGAAGGTAGATGTGTGTCGGTAGCCCGACTGTAAAGGAGGGCGCCTTAGGCTAGGAAAATCCTAATCAAACGTCGGCAACTCTCCACCCTGCCCATTCACGACATATTCAACGGCAGTTCCAACATGCTCCTCGGTCCAAAGATATCTCGTGCTACCATGTCTAGCCCAAATTTTCTCTCCGCCACCAGCAAGTCCTTCTTGTCTTAGCCGCCTTGTCGCGTATGCCTTGAAGCTGTTCATTATCGGTTCAGGCGGTAGGTTTGTGCTAATCACAATATGGACGTGATTGCTTCTAACATTTACTGCAATCAGGGGAATCCCGCGCACCGTGCACACCTCCCGTATCGCAGCTTCGACATGGTTACGTTGCTTCGCATGTAGCGATATTGGACGGTTTCTAAGATTCCCTCTATCGCTCTGCTCAAGATGAGGATTTAGGGGGCGTTTTTGACCGCCAACTTTGTTGTAAATCCGGCGGTCCATCGAACCTCTTCTATCGCCGTGCAGCCAGGTGCCGTAGCAACGTATTGTGATGAGATAGCCTTTCGGTTTTGAGCGTTCCTGGAATTCGATGTAATCGCGTTTCATCTAAAATTGTCATTGATTCACTATAAGCGGCGCCCTCCTTAACAGTCGGGCTACGGACACATCTTGAATAACTCAATCTGATCATCGTCTTCAGGTTCGTGACCTTCAGGAAACCACTGATAATCGGCTAAATCACACTTACCGGCGGCCCTGAAAACGACGCCTTCCGCCTCGAGCAGTTCCTGCTGAAGATTTATGGGAATAGTAAGCCTGCCGGTCGAGCATTTCCCCTGCGAATTGATCACGCGCTGCCACGGAACGCCGTCGGGGGAAGCGTGCATAACAAAGCCGACAGTTCGCGCCGTATATCCCTCGCCCAAGATGATCGCGATCTGTCCGTAGGTCATCACCTTGCCTTTCGGTATCTCGCGAACCAGAGCGTAGACGCGTTCGCGGTAATTTGTGTCGTTTACATTCAATGGTTAATTAAAAACAGGATAGACAAGATAGGCAGGATGTTGCTTCTATCCTGCTTATCCTGTCCATCCTGTTTTAATTCTCTACTAAAAACGTTCTTGCGGGCGAGCCGTCACCGGTTGCGCCGTCGTACTTCAGCGGCGCGCAGATGAGTTCGTAATCGCCGGGTTCTATAGCGCGAAGATCTACGCCCTCGAGAATGACGATCTCGTTCTTTAACAACGTAGTATGAACCGGGCGGCCGGGTGAACCGCTTTTTTCGATCGAGAGGTAATCGATGCCGACGAGCACAACGCCGCTGTCCGCCAATAACGTTGCTGTCTCGGGCGTAATGTAGGTAAAATCTGCGCGAAAACCTTCCTCAGGCGTTGACCAAAACCCCGAGTTGCGAGTTTTGAAAAGCACGCGCGTAACACCCGTAATGTCGCCCACGTGTTCGGGCTCGATCGCGATGACGTCGTCCCCAACTTCGAGTACGCGGCACGGTCCCATCAACTTTTGCGGGTCGAGTTCGTGAACGCGTTTTGTCCCGTCGATAAAATGATTTGGGGCATCAACGTGGGTGCCGGTATGCAACCCCATCGAAATTTGCGACGCGTTGGCCGAATCACCGCTGGCAATTGCCTTAAACGTCGAGATCTCAACGCCCGGATCGCCCTTGTATATGGGAATATTCTCGCTGATCGTGACTGATATGTCGTGGATTTTCACAAGGTAAGAATAATCAACTTAAGAGGCAAGAGCAAAGACCGCGTAGCCGCAAAATATCTGCGTTGCGGTTTATTCTCTGTGTTCTCTGTGTCTTGGTGGTGATTCTCTTTCTTTGCGTTCTTGGCGTCTTTGCGTGAAACTCTCATAAATGCGGATCCAGCGAATATCAGCTTCGAGTTACTCAAACACCGCGCCGCTCGTGTGGTCGTTTCTGTACGGCAAAAATCACGGCAAGCTCGAGCTGATATTGGATAACGCACCGGCGCGCTCGGCTGAACTGCTCACCCAAGATCGCGTCGATGCCGCGCTCGTGCCCGTTATTTGCGCACAGACGATCGATAACGTACGCGTTATTTCCGGCGTTTGCGTTGGCGCACGCGATAAGGTGCGGAGCGTCTGTCTCGTAACCGACGGCAAAGAGCTAACCGATGTTCGATCCGTTGCCCTCGATACGTCATCAAGAACATCGAGTGTGCTGACAAAAATCATCTTTCGTGAATTTCTCGGCGGCGAGCCGAAGTGGATCGAGGCCGAGCCCGATGTCGACAAAATGTTGTCGCATGCAGACGCAGCGTTGATAATCGGCGACCCGGCGCTCACGAGTGCGGATCGCGGGTCGCGGACTGCGGATTCGAATCCGAGATCCAAGATCCAAAATCTAAACTCGTTTGATCTTGCCGAACTGTGGCACCAACACACCGGTCTCGGTTTTGTCTTTGCGATGTGGATGACGCGGCTCGAAACTTGTTCGATCGACTTTGCTGCGGCCCGCGACGAGGGACTCGCTCACATCGACGAGATAGCGTCAAACTATTCGTCACAGATCGGCCAGAGTCGCGACGAGATGAAAAAGTATCTTACGGAAAGCATTTCTTACACGATAGACGAGACGATGCAGCAGGGCATGGAACTATATTTCACGCTCGCCGAAAAGCACGGATTGATCGACGGACGTCGCGAACTAACATTTGTGTGAGCCCGATCGCAGCGTGCCTAAAACGCTGGGCGCTTTAGCTCCTCGTACAACACCTTATCAACCACCTTGCCGTGTTCTTTTATGTGCTCGACGATCACGAGAGCCTGGTGTATTCGTTTGTCGATGTCTTTTACATTTCCGATAAAATACAGCAACGAACGCTGCTTGCCCGGCGTTAAATTGTGAAAAAGTTTGTCGCCCTCGGGATCCTGGTCGAGCACCTCGCGAAACTCCTCGGGCATCGGCAGTCCGTATTTGCTCTCGTCGATGACAAGCTCGGCTCGTACCTTGTCGCCCGCGGTGATACCCAACGCGTCCCGCTTCTTTTTGTTAACGATGATGTAGAATTTTCCGCCCGACGGCATCAATGCGCACTGAAACGATTCGCCGCCGTTTATCGTGCAGACGACCCGCTTATATTGGTCCTTGAACGAGAGCTTGTCCGACACCCTTTTCTCGACGACCAGGAAGTGCCAGCCCGACATTTCGGGCGAGCATTCGAGAGTTGTGTTGAATTTTATCGACTTAGCCATAGCCGTCAATTACCTTTCGGGTGCTATTTGTTAGAATTATAGCCGAATGATGCCGGAAGCCCGCGCGTCAGCAAGGGCGGAACATTCAACACAAGCATTTCAAATGCCGACCAACATTCAACCAATTCTGGACAAGGTTCTCGCCGGCGAGCGGCTCACGAGCGAAGATTGCACCGCGCTGTTGGAATCGCGTGATTTCGTACGCATCGGTCTCGCGGCGGACGAGATTCGCCAGCGGAAGAACCCGGGCGATGTTGCTACATACATCATCGACCGCAACATAAACTACACGAACGTCTGCAACGTCGTCTGCACATTTTGCGCGTTTTATCGACGGCCGGGAAAGCCGGACACGTACGTGCACTCGATCGAAGAGATTTGTAAACGCATTGACGAGACCATCGCTCTCGGCGGCACCGGTGTGTTGATGCAGGGCGGCCTTCATCCCGATTTTAATATCGAGTGGTACGAAGACCTGCTCCGCACCCTGCACGCAAAGTATCCGTCGTTTCAACTGCATTGTTTTTCGCCGCCTGAGATCCACAACATCTCGCTCATCTCGAAACTCGATTACGTCACCATCATGCAGCGCCTAAAGGACGCCGGTTTGAACTCGCTGCCCGGCGGCGGTGGCGAGATACTTGACGACGAGGTGCGAAAGCGCGTCTCGACAAAATGCAACACACGGGAATGGCTCGATGTGATGCGCGCCGTGCATAAAGTCGGTTTACGATCGACGGCGACGATGATGTTCGGCATCGGCGATAATATTTCCCATCGCGTAAAACACTTGCAACGAGTACGCGACGTTCAAGATGAGACCGGCGGATTCACGGCGTTTATTCCTTGGACATTTCAGCGTGAGAACACCGCCTTGGGGCGCAAGATAAAAGAAGAGCCGACCGGCATCGACTATCTGCAGATGCTCGCCGTCTCGCGCCTCTTTCTCGATAACATCCAGCACATCCAAGCCTCGTGGCTGACGCAAGGGCTGAAACTCGGACAAACAGCTTTAAGATTCGGCGCCGACGACATGGGCTCGATAATGATCGAGGAGAACGTCGTCTCAGCCGCCGGCGCAAACACCGACGCAAACGAGCGCGACCTGCGCTACCAGATCCGCGAGGCCGGCTACCGCCCTCAGCAACGCGATATTCTCTACAATTACGTCAACCGCCCGGGCGTCGACGACATCGACAAAAGCGACTCGATGAAACTCAAACAACTGAGCGTGGCGTTTGCGGATTAGTCGAAGGTGGCAAATTTCGTTCTTTTTAAATGAGATAAAACATGGATTCATCGCTTCGGCTTCCAAAATGTTCAGAATCGCTTACCGAATTGCAGGAAGTACTGCGAGACTTAGGAAGACAATGGGCAAGAGCTTCGCACCGACCGAGAGTTCCTACAGACGTGCTGCTGCATTGGGACGAACTGGTGCAGTCGTGGGCCGATTCGGATCTGCCGTTAGTGATTCGCAAGTCTAGTTTGATACGCGGCACAACGATTCCACATGTATCAGGTCGTGAGTTGATCGTTGCGGACAACTCACCGGCTCATTGGGCGTTTTCAAAGGCTTATGGCGGTAAGGTTCCTAATTTGATTGAGATACGTAAGCTGATCGACGAAGACGCCATTCCTTTCACTTATGCGACAAAGGCTTCTGAGAAAATCCACATGAGATACAAGCGTACGCTAGCTGCCCGCGACAATGTAAACAAATGCGGCTGGAAATTATGTCATATTGAGCCCGTTGGGTTGTCATCTCGTGAGCCGCTAGCTAATTTTTCATTAGAAAAATTGTTGACGCACTTCAAGGCGCTAATGTCGCCGTCGAATCATTTCCTTGTCCCGCTACGTTGGGCTGGGCTTGGAGAGGTTCCTGAGGTTATTGAAGAAATAAGGCTCGCCGATCGAAAATACGACCTGATCTGAGCACGGTTCGCTCCCATATAATTGTGTTAAAATCTGGGCATGACCGAAGTTCAATACATTTCAGATTCGAATGGCAAGCCGGTTGGTGTGATTGTCCCGATAGAATTGTGGGACGAGATCGAGTCCGAGAAAGAAACGGCCTACTTGCTCAAAAGCGTAAAAATGAAAGAGCGTATCTTGGAGGCAAAGGAACGCGAGGAAGGAATCAAGTTCGAAGATGTCCGAGAGAAGCTTGGAATTTGACGTTGCCGCTTTCGAGGATCTTGCATGGTGGATTAAGCAAGACTGCAAGAAAGCTCGGCGTATTGTCGATCTTATCAACGATATTGGCCGTTCCCCGTTCGAGGGAATCGGCAAACCCGAACCGCTAAAACATGACTTTGCCGGCTGCTGGTCGAGACGAATCGATCAGGAACATCGCATCGTCTATCAGGTTTTGGAGGACAAGATCAGAATACTCGCGTGTCGATACCATTATTGAACTCATCATCTGCTATACCTCATGTTCAAGGAGAACAACGAAATGCAAATAACTAGAACCTTCCTCTCATTAATTATGATGCTGGTCGTGCTCTCGGCCGCTGCGTTTGCGGGAGACTGGGCGGACACAAAGCATGCGGTCGTGTTGGGCGGGAAGCTCTACACGATCGAAACGAGCGGGGCGCTATACGTCACAGAGCTTCCGAGCGGAAAGTGGACGCAGCTCGGTAAGGCGGAGTTTGGGAAGACGAAATTCTTATTCGCCGGTACAACGAACCTGATCACGATCGAAAACGATGGCAGTCTTTTTAGGGTAAACCCAGCCGATGGTTCGTGGGTTCGCGTTGGAAAGACAGGCGACTGGAAGAAGACGATGGTCGGAGCGATGATCGGCGACAAACTATACACCGTAGAATCTGAAGGCGCGCTTTACGAGACCAACGCGACCAGCGGCGTATGGCGACAGATCGGGAAGCCGGATTTCGTCCGGACAAAGTTCTTTTACTCGAGCGGCGAGCGTCTTTACTCGATCGAGGGTGACGGTTACTTTTATTCGATCAGCCCGGTCACAGGCGCATGGCAGAGGATCGGAACGTCAAACGACTGGGTGAATACAAATCGCAGCACAATGCATAACGGGAAGCTGTACTCGACCGAGGGCGGCGCACTTTACGAAACAGATCCGCTGACCGGAACGTGGAAAAAGATCAGTACGGAATACATCCGGGCGCAAGTTCTTTTCGGTGCCGGCAGTTCTCTTTATTTTATCGAGTTCAACGGCAACCTTTATCGCATCAACCCGACGGACGGCAGTTTGGTACAGATCGGAAAATAATGCAGGCAAAGATCGTTGCAGCTATCGTCACATGCGTGCTGAATCTCGCGATCGGCGTTGCTGTCCTTGCGGTCCTCGTGATCTCGTTGAACGGCTATGCCGCCAGACCCGGGCAAGCCGCGCTGATCACATATATCGTGCTTGGCCTCGCTGTGACGATAGCCATGAGCGTCGGCGCGTTTTTTGTTACGGGTTACTTGATCAAGCGGAAATTCAGCGGCGTGGTCGCAGCATTGATAGCCGTGCCGGTGTTCTCCTGTGTCGGCGCCGTGCTCAAGATCGTGTGCGTCTTTATCGGAATTTTGATCGCCGAGATCGTACGAGTAAACTTTTAGTTTGTGATCGATAACTACACAGATTTTTGGGACTACTACGTGCGAGAGCACTCGAGACCCGCGACGCGCGCTCTGCATTTTGTCGGCACGTCATTGGGCGTGATCTTGCTCGCATGGTTTATCCTGCGGGGCACGTGGTACTACTTTCCGCTGTGTTTTGTGGTCGGTTATGCTTTCGCGTGGATCGCGCATTTTGCGATCGAAAAAAATAAACCTGCGACATTCAAGTATCCGCTCTGGTCGTTTGTCTCAGATTACAAGATGATGTGGTACATGATCACGGGCCGCATGAGCCGCGAAATAGAAAGAATATTTGCCGCAGATAAACGCAGATAACGCAGATTAAGAGAAAATATTTCTCTTTATTCTGATCTGTGTTTATCTGCGTTAATCTGCGGTTAATTTTTTCCGAGCGTATGGGGTAGAATGAGTTTTATGCTCGCGAATGATCTCGTAAATCCCGATGCGCTAAATTCGACTATCGAATTCCTGACCGCGATGGTTACTCCGGCGTTGTTGATCTCGGCGACGGGTTCGCTTGTGCTCTCGACGTCGACGCGACTGGGCCGTGTCGTCGACCGTGTGCGACAGCTCGAAGACCGCCTCAGCGAGCTCATTTATCACGAAGACAAAGAGGACGTACCGCTCTATGACAAGCGCGTCGAGGTGATCGTCGATCTGCTGGACAAGGTTACGAGCCGCTCACGTATCCTCCAGCGTGCGATGGAGGCTTTTTATTACGGGCTCGGGTTTTTCGTGCTAACAAGCGTGACGATCGCGATCGCCGCGTTCTTTAGCACCTATCGATGGGTTCCCATACCGATCGGCATCGTCGGCATTATGTTCCTGTTTTGGGGAAGTATGTTGATGCTGCGCGAGACGCGAATGGCGACGGCCACGGTCAATGCTGAGATGGATTTCACGTGGCAGCTCGCACGCGAAGTCGCGCCAAAGGAAGTTGCGGTGAAGTACAATTCACGTGGCAAGAACAAGGGAATGGGCCTCGCCAAGATCAAGTATGGCCGCCGAAAAGACGACGCCAAATCGCGCGGTGCTGCTGATGACGCGCAAGCTCGGTGATCACGTCCGGACTCGGTATGATAATATTCGCGTATGGCATTATTTGGAGATAAATTTAAGTGCGAACGTTGCGGCGAAAAGGGCGAGCCGCTTGGCTACGCTCCGATACCGACCGAGCTCGGGCAGAAGATCGGGGCCGAGATTTGCGGCGATTGCTGGAAAGCGTGGTTGCAAAAGCAAAACCAGCTTATCAACCACTTTGGCATCGACGTCTCGAATCCTGACTCGCACGACTTTCTCTTTGACAACATGAAGATCTTTTTCTACAACGAAGGCGTCGAGCTCGCGCAGATCGACACCTCGCAGGAAGGGAAAGTTAATTGGTAAGTCGGAACCGCCTGCAGTAGCGGGCGGTTTAAGTTGCGGGATACTCTACATCAAACCACCAAATAGGCGTAGGTGGTTCTGACTATTTCTTCTCAAACTTCAGCGACGTCCCGTTAATACAGTAACGCAAACCGGTCGGCTCGGGGCCGTCATCAAAAACGTGACCGAGATGACCGCCGCAACGGGCGCACTCGACCTCGGTTCGAACGGCGCCGAGCGTTCGATCTTCCTTTTCGATAATGTTCTTAGCATTTGTCGGCGTGTAAAAGCTCGGCCAACCTGTGCCCGAGTCAAATTTGTGCGTAGAGCTAAACAGCTTTAGATTACATGCCGAGCAATGATAATCGCCCTTCGCCTTGCTGTCGTGATACTGGCTCCGAAACGCATAGTCCGTGCCGTCCTCGCGCAAAATATAGAACTGCTCCGGCGTCAACAGCGACTTCCATTCAGCGTCGGTTTTCACGATCTTCGCTCCATCAAAGATCTCGTCCGCTGAATTAGCCGTTTTGGTTTCGCCCTCGGCAAGCAGGCTTTTGATGACCTTCTCTTGCATGTCGTAGTTGCCCTCGCCGAGTTGTTTGTAACGAATGCGGCCCTGTCTATCGACTATGAAGATCGTCGGCCACGCATTGACGCCATACGCATTCCAGTTTTTCATGTCATTGTCGATCAGGATCGGATACTTTATCTCGTGCTTTTTGACGGCGGTGTTAATATTCTCAAAAACTTTTTCCAGTTCGAATTCCGGTGACTGGATACCGATGACCGTCAATCCTCTGTCTCGGTACTTCGCATCGATACCTTTAACGAAGGGGAGTGTATTTACGCAGTTGTAACAACCGAATGTCCAAAACTCGATGAACACGACCCGGCCGCGTTGGGCCTCGAGCGTCAAGGCGTCCGAGTTTATCCACTTGCCTTCGACCAGCGAGGGAGCAGCCTTTGCTTTCGCCGCCGAGATAAACGCATCCTCGGCGTCAGCAGCCGCCTTTTCGTCAACGACGAGCTCACTTGATGGCATTTCATCAGTCGAGACAACGGGCGGCGTCTTAACAGACTCGGATGATGCTAGCCGCGAACAACCTGTTACAAAGACTGCGGAAAGAAGCGCAAAGACGGCGAAAATAATCAGATACTTCATAATTGCTACCATACCAAAAAAATTCAAGACTCCGTTCCTAAATACATTTCGTCGCCCGCTTTATTCCGGTTTCGTTGCTTTTATTGTTTTGAAACTAAATAATCAGGGAATACGAACTGACTAACAGGGAATTACTGCTTTGTAATGGCGAAACAACTTGAGAGAAAACACTCGCTCGCGACCAGATGGATGCACTGGATAAACTTTCCTCTGCTCGCAATGATGATCTGGAGCGGGCTGCTGATCTACTGGGCAAATCCTGTTTACGGCATCAGGCTGTTTGGTTACGAGCAATTTAGTTTTTTCCCCGCGTGGTTCAACGAGGCGTTGGGTATTCCGTATCGATTGGCCGAGGGCCTGCAGCTGCATTTCTTTTTTATGTGGCTGTTTGCCGCGAACGGAGTGATCTATGTGATCTATACGATCGCCTCCGGCGAATGGCGTGCGATCGTGCCCGTGCCCTCATCGCTAAAACGCGCGGCGCGTGTCGCGCTCTATGACGCGCACATCGTCAAACAAAAACCTGCACAAGGTAAATACAACGACGCCCAACGCATTGCTTATACGAGCGTGATCGTGATGGGCGCGGGATCGGTGCTTACGGGCCTCGCGATCTATAAACCGCTGCAGCTCGCCTGGCTGACGGCTCTGTTTGGCGGTTATCAATGGGCACGCTGGCTGCACTTTTGGCTGACGATAATGTTCGTCCTATTTTTCGTCGTCCATATCGTGCAGGTTGCTATTGCCGGCTGGCGAAATTTCCAGTCGATGATAACAGGCCACGAGGTCGTCGAGACGGACCCGACGGTGATCGCGGAGGTGAAATCGTGAGCGAAAGGGATAACGAGATCTTGGTTGAGAAAGTCCGTGAGCTTGAGCACGACAAACCTGACGATAAGGCAAACACCGCAAAGATCCTCGGCGAAAGGCGATATTTATCGGAACCGTTGAGCGAGACGCAAGCGAGTCGCCGAATGTCGGCTCTGTCGAGACGAGGTTTTCTTGTCGGCGGCGCGGCAGCTCTTATTGGCGTTCTCGGCTGGCGCTGGATGCCGGACGACACAAAGTACGATTTGCTGAGACGCACATTTGAGTTTAACGAGCGAGTCAGCCAGCTATTCTACAAACCGGCGCAGCTCGCGCCCGAATTCCCGCTTGCTCAGGTGACAAAACCATCACGCGTAAACGGCGATATGGGTATGACAGGCGAATTCGACGCCGCAAGCTGGCGGCTCACCATCGGCGGCCTCGCAAACCGCACGGACGAACTTGTTCTCACGCTCGATGACATCAAACGGCTGCCGCGAACCGAGATGACGACCGAGTTTAAGTGCATCGAGGGCTGGAGCACGATCGTCAATTGGGGCGGCGTCAGGTTTTCGGATCTCGTCGCGGAGGTTATGCCCGGCATCTCGCTCGATAATTTACCGGCCTATGTCTCGATGACGACGCCCGACAAAAATTATTTTGTCGGCTGGGACATCCAAGCGATCATGCACCCGCAGACGCTGCTCGCCTACGAGATGAACGGCGAACCTTTGCGGCCCGATCACGGAGCTCCGCTCAGACTTGCATCACCAACCAAATACGGCATAAAACAGATAAAGCGTATCGGCCGAATCGAATTTACCGCCGACAGGCCGCGAGATTATTGGGCCGAACAAGGTTATGATTGGTACGCAGGGTTTTAGCCGAGGTCGTTCCTACGATGGAGCAAAGGGAATCTGAATTAGAGTTTATCAACGAGTATTTCGACGCCGACGCGCCGATCCGTCCCCATGTATTCGACCACCTGCTGGCCGATGGCTGGCGACACTTTGGCACCTATTTTACGCGTTACAATCTCGGCATCCACAAGGATGAAATTCGTCAGGTGCTTCCGCTTAGAGTTCGCTTAAGAGATTTTCAGCTCTCGAAGAGCCAGACACGTGTTCTAAAGCGAAACAGCGACATCGACGTTACGATCGGCAAGCCGGCCATTTCGAAAAAGGTACTTGCGCTGTTCGAGCGTCACAAACAGCGATTCGACGATCACGTGCCTGAGTCGATTTACACATTCATCTCGCGTCACGCCAAGATCCCAACTGAACTGTTCCAACTTACGGCCAAACGCGACGACGAGATCGTCGCCGTTAGTTTTTTTGATCGCGGGGTCGAGAGTGTCTCGGCGATCTACGCCTGCTTTGAGCCCGCGGAAGAAAGACGCAGCCTCGGTGTTTTCACAATGCTCAAGGTGATCGAGTGGGCGACCTCGCAACAAATGCTCTACTACTATCCTGGCTACGCGTATGTCGGGTCGTCATTCTACGACTATAAAAAGCGCTTTGCGGCACTCGAGTCTTACGACTGGAGTGGTGAATGGCGAGCGTACGACGGTCGTTGACTAAAGCGTTTTTGTCCACTCGATATATTTTTTTGAATCGAATTTTTTTCCCGTGCTGTGGCTCGCCATGTAACGGATCAAACCAAAGACCGGCCGCTCGAACCAAGCGCGATCGTGTTTGCCAAAGCACCACAAGATACCCGCGTAGCTGTTCGGGTTGCGGCCGTCGAGACAGTATTTGTTGTTGAGATGCACGAGGGTTTCAAACGCGACCTCGTAAGTCGGCGACCACGCGATCACATTCTTCCCCCAGAGCATCCGAACATAATTGTGCATCTCACCGGTTTGCACCATTTCGCGTTGCGCCGAATTCCACAGTTCATCGTGCGTTTCGCCCGCCTCTAATTGTTCTAATGAATAGAGATACTCGCGTTCGTCGTCCGCGTGGGTGCGCATTGTGCGCTGCACCCAATCAGGCAGACAGCGAAGCGAGTCGTAATTCGGATTGTGCCGCGTCAGGTTGTACGACAACTCGCGCCGGACGATCAGTTCCTCGAGATACGCGTCCTTTGACTCTTGCTGCGCGGCCGACTCGCGCACCGCAAGCGCGATCTCAAGCGGCGACAAAAAACCAAAGTGCAGATACGCCGACAGCCGCGACGAGCCATCGCGATCCGGCTTGCTGCGGGCCGATGAGTAGTCGGGCAGGATCTCGTCGACGAACTTTTTTAGACGAGCGCGTCCGCATTCCGTCCCGCCGTGATATACGCGCGAAGGCGCGACGTCGTGATCGATGTCGCAGCTCGCGACAAGTTGTGCGATATTTTCGGCCGTGACGACGGTTTCAAAATCGCAGCTCAGATCGATATCGGTGCTCGATCTTTCGACGGTTTCATTCGCGAATGGCTCGAGATAGCGGTTCATCAGCTTCTTGATTTTCGGGCGGATCGTGTAGGCGGCATATTCCTCCTTTTCGAATTTTGACATCGGGATGATGCCATTCGAATCGACGGCGTGCACGGCCGTCTCGGCCCTCTCGGCGATGCGGCGGTTGTGTTCGGGAATGATGAAACACGGAAAGTCATCGGTGACTATCAGAGCCGCATCGCGCGCGAGCGTTGCGATAGTATTTTTCTGCGACGACGCATCTTGCTGTAAGTAAAAGACGTAACGAATGTCTCGTCGCGCAAACTCGCGTCGCTTTTCCTCGACGCCCTCGAGTATGAAGGTGTGGATGCGGTCCGACGCCCAAGGGTAGTAATATTTCAAACCTTCGTAAACCACGAGCGGAAGCTTGAGTTCGTTCGCCTTGCGTATCGCCCAAACGAGCGCGTGGTTGTTGTCAACGCGCTTGAACATCTGCATCCAATAGAGCACGTAACGCGCCCGCGTGTTCACCGGCTTGTCATTGAGAGCGACGACTCTTTCGTTGATACGCATCTAAAAAGTATTATAGAAACTATTCACCACAGAGACACAGAGGCACTGAGAAAATGAACAGAATATCTATGGAAGCTGTAAATTTGGCGAAGTCGCTAGCTCGGGCTTGTGTTTTTCTGTCTCTGTGTCTCTGTGCCTCTGTGGTGAATTCTCTCGCGCAGGATTGGAAACCCGTCGCCGACGGCGTCGAGTATGCGCAGGTTCGCCGCGAGTTCAGCGGTAAGCCCGTCAATATCAATCTCCTCCGCCTCGATCTAAAAAAGGTTCGTCTCGACGTCCATCACGCGCTTGATCGCGCGATCGGCACGGAGAAGACTTCATCTATAGCCACGCGCCACGGCGCGTTCGCGGCGATAAATGCGGGGTTCTTTAGGTTGGATACGAGTATTTGGGCGGGGGATTCAGCAGGATTATTAAAAGTCGATGGAGAACTTCTCAGCGAGAGTGTTAATAACCGTGTCGTACTGGGCATAACTAATGGCGTGAAGAATACATCTGTTATGTTTGGGCACTTACTTTATCGAAAGGCATTGGCATACAACGATATTTCACGTTACATGGATGGCGTCAACCGCGAGCCAAGGCAAAAAGAATTGATCTTGTTCACACCAAAGATGCAAACGCCGCTGGGAGAAGAGGAGCACACCGAGCTCATGCTTGAAGAATGTGCTGGCGTCTGCAAGCGTGTGACTGTACTACAAACCAGAGGCGGTACAATTTCTCCCGAGCGTGGATACATAATTGTGTCCGGCAAGGATGCAGATAAAAGCTATTTGGTTGATTATTTCAATCGCGTCGGAAACGCCCCAGCCAAATATTCAACATTCCTTTTTGATGTGGTTCAGCGAGCTGACAAGATGGGGCGACTTGAGGAAAGGTTCAATAAAAAAGTCGAAGACATAACCAACGGCGTTCCGCAGCTTATCAAAAACGGCAAGATCGACATCACCTGGGAGCGGGAAAAAGCGTCTAAGTCGTTTGTCGAGACGCGTCATCCGCGCACGGCCGTTGCAAAGCTCAAGGACGGAAAATTCTTGATGCTTACGGCCGACGGACGAAGCGAGCAAACCGCGGGGCTCGATCTTTACGATCTTGCAAAATACATGCTTGAGCTTGGGGCGGTTGATGCGATGAATCTCGACGGCGGCGGCCCGACGACGATGTTCCTCGATGGCAAAGTGGTAAACCGTCCCTCAGATAAAGAAGGCGAGCGAAAAGTGGGCGACGCGATCCTCGTGACGTTGAGAAAGAAGCTGCAAAAGCCCGCGCGTTAGCAAGGGCGAAACACGGGCGCTACGGTTCTCACCCCGAACGCGACAATTCGCTTTTCTCGTTCGTTGATCTGAGATACCGTTGCATATGCCCTTGCTTACGCACGGGCCTTTTCAAATTACGCGTCTGCGAGGACTTTTTGTTTGCCCGTGTCGAGACTGAGGCTGTCGCCCGTGACCTCGACGCTGACGCTGCCGCCGTGCGCGAGTTTGCCGAAAAGAATTTCGTTTGCGAGCGGTTGTTTGATCTTCTCGTGAATAAGGCGCGACATCGGACGGGCTCCGTAGCGGGCGTCAAAGCCATGTACGCCAAGCCATTCACGTGCCTCGTCGGTGAGTCGGACGATCACACGCTTTTCTGCAAGTTGGCCGTTAAGCTCGTTGATAAATTTATCGACGATCAGTTTTATCACATCGATGTCGAGCGCCTTGAACGGCACCCATGCATCGAGTCGATTGCGAAACTCCGGCGTAAACGTGCGCTCGATCACGCCTTTCGCATTGCCTTTTGTATCGGACGCGTTGCGAAAACCGACGCCGCCTGATGATAACTCTCTCGCACCTGCGTTCGTCGTCATTATCAAGATGACGTTGCGAAAATCCGCCTTTTTGCCGTTGTTGTCGGTGAGCGTCGCCGAGTCCATTACTTGAAGCAACAAGTTGAAAAGATTCGGATGAGCCTTTTCGATCTCGTCGAGTACGAGCACGGCGTGGGGTGTGCGCATTATCGCCTCGGTCAGCAAACCACCCTGATCAAAACCGACATAGCCGGGCGGCGCGCCGATCAGACGCGAGACGGTGTGCGGCTCGGCGTATTCGCTCATGTCAAAGCGGATAAACTCGATGCCGAGTTGCTCGGCGAGCTGTTTTGAAACTTCGGTTTTACCCACGCCGGTCGGACCCGAGAACAAAAACGACCCGACAGGTTTTGTCTCGTGACCGAGGCCTGCGCGTGAGATCTGTATCGAATCGACGATCGCGTCGATGGCTTCGTCCTGGCCGAAAATAAATTTCTTTATGTCATCGCGAAGAGTTTTCAAACGCGTCTTTTCGTCGGCAACCACCGTTTTTGGCGGTATCTTGGCCATACGAGCGATCGTGTTCTCGACCATTTGAACCGAAACCCGTTTTGGTCGTTTGCTCTCGGGCAAAAGCTTGACGGACGCACCGACTTCGTCGATCACGTCGATCGCTTTGTCAGGCAGAAAGCGGTCGTTGATGTACTTACCCGCAAGCTCCGCCGCGGAGCGCAAGCTCTCGTCAGTGTATTTGACGCCGTGATGCTGCTCGTAAAATTTACGCAGGCCCTTGAGAATTTTGAACGTTTCGTCAACCGTCGGTTCGTTGATCTCGATGCGTTGAAATCGCCGGGCAAGAGCGCGGTCGCGGTCAAAGGCCGCTTTGTACTCGGCGTGCGTGGTCGAGCCGATGCACCGCAGATCGCCGGCTGCGAGCGCAGGTTTTAGAATATTCGACGCGTCCATCGAGCCGCCCGAGACGGCCCCGGCCCCGACGATCGTATGTATCTCGTCAATAAAAAGAATTGCGTTTTCTTGTTGCTTCAGTTCAGTGATGATCGCTTTGAACCGCTGCTCAAAATCGCCGCGATAACGCGTGCCGGCGAGAACCGCGCCCATATCGAGTGCAAAAACTTTTGCGTCCTTTAAGACTTCAGGCACATCGCCCTCGCTGATCTTGAGCGCCAAGCCCTCGGCCAGAGCGGTTTTACCAACGCCCGGCTCGCCGACGTAGAGCGGATTGTTCTTCTTACGACGACAGAGAATCTGGATGGTGCGTTCGATTTCCGCCGTGCGACCGACGATCGGGTCGATGCGGCCTTCGCGAGCAAGCGCAACCAATTCGGTCGTGAAACTCTCGAGCGGTTTTTTGGGTTGAACACTTCCCTCGGGGTCGAGCTCCTCGTCATCAATGCCGTCCGGCATCGCGAACGGGTTGTCACGATCGACTTTCGAAATGCCGTGAGCAATGTAATTCAAAATATCGAGCCGCGTCACACCCTGTTGGTTTAGCAGATAGACGGCGTAAGACTGCTCTGCCTGATACAACGCCGCCAGGATATTACCGCCGTCGACCGTCGCTTGACCGCTACCCTCGGCCTGAAGAACCGCATAATTTATTGTTGCCTGAAAGGTGGACGTGAGTTCGGGCATCGTCTTGACGTCCGCCGGCATTTTTTCAAGAACGTTGTCAAAATACTCAGTGAGAGCGCGTGCGAGTTCGTCTATCTCTGCGCCGCAGTTGAACAAGATCTCACGCGCGGCCGTGTCCTCGAGCAGCGCAAACAGCAAATGCTCGAGCGTCACGTACTCGTGCTTGTACCTGACGGCCTCATCGACCGCGTGGCTTAATGTTTCCTCCAATTCACGCGTTAACATTATGAAATTATCTTAACAGGTTTTTTTAAGTCAGGTTATTTCTTTCTAGCGATCATCAATCCATCGCGGATCGGCAGCAGAACATTCTCGACGCGCTCGTCAGCCATGACCATTCTGCTGTAGTCATAAAGCGCTTGTGTCTCTTCGTCCTTCTCGTCGTCGAGCACTCTGCCGCTCCATAGAACGTTGTCGGCGATGATAAACCCGCCCGACCGCACGCGGTCGAACACAAGTCTGTAATAGTTGGAATAATTAGGTTTATCGGCGTCGATGAATACGAGATCAAATGTTTCCGGCAGGTTTGGGATAATGTTGATCGCGCTTCCCAGGTGAAACTCGATCCGGCTCTTGTATTCACTTTTCTCGACAAACGAGCGTGCGACCTTATTCGTCTCTTCGTTCACGTCGAGCGTGATCACCTTGCCGCCGTCGGCCAGGCCCTCGGCGAGACAGAGCGCTGAGTAGCCAAGATACGTACCGATCTCGAGCACGACTTTTGGACGGATCATGTGCGAGAACATTGCGAGGACGCGGCCCTGATAAAAACCGGACAGCATTGCCCTATCTTCGTAATTTGCGTTGCAGTGTTCGCGAAGCTCGCTGAGCACATCGCTTTCACCCGAGGTGTGAGCCTCGGCATAATCGGTCATTGCAGTTTGCAGTTCGTTCATGGTTCAAGTCGTAGGAGCTCTAACTTTGCAGCGATCTCGGTTGCCGACCGAGCATCGGAAACGCCTAATTTATGAAAGATCTTTTCACTCGTCGCAATCACAACTGATCGATCGACATCAAGTGCAAATGCGATCTCGCTCGCCGACATGTTGCCGACGGTCATTCTCAAGACGTCGAGTTCAAGATCCGAAAATTGCATGCGGTCAGAATTCACGCCTTCGCAAGTCCTGCGGCAAAATCCACGATCGGCTTGATCAGATCCGATTCGTAATTTGTCTTAACGCCCTGCATGACCGCCGTCATGCGCTCAAGGCCCATGCCGGTATCGACCGACGGAGCAGGCAGCGGCGTCAAGGTAAATGTGCCGTCGTCGTCTTGCGTGCGGTTGTATTGCATAAAGACGAGATTCCAGATCTCCATCGTCGTGTCGCCGGGGCCGTTAACATGGACGGGCGAGTTTTTCTCAGGGTTGTCCGGCTCGTCGCCCATGTAATAGTGGATCTCGGAGCAAGGCCCGCACGGCCCCGTGTCGCCCATCTGCCAGAAATTATCTTTTCGTCCAAAGCCCAAGACGCGCTCGGGCCTCGCACCGACCTTGATCCACAATTCTCGGGCTTGCGTGTCGGGGCCGACTTCATCGTCACCCTCGAATACCGAGAACCACAGCCGCTCACGATCGAGCTTGAACTCATTTACGAGCAGATCCCATGCATACTCGATGGCTTCGGTCTTAAAGTAATCGCCAAACGAAAAGTTGCCGAGCATCTCGAAAAACGTGTGATGGCGAGCGGTTTTGCCGACTTCGTCGAGGTCGTTGTGCTTGCCGCCGGCGCGAATACATTTTTGCGACGTGACCGCGCGCGTGTAATCGCGCTTCTCATTGCCCAAGAAGACGTCCTTAAACTGATTCATCCCCGCATTTACGAATAACAGCGTCGGATCGCGTCCCGGCAGCAGCGGCGATGAATGTACGACCTTGTGTCCGCGCACCTCAAAATAGCCGAGGAATTTTGCCCTTATCTCGTCACCCTTCATAAAATAAATCTAACACAACAAATTGAGCAAAAACACTGTGGCGGCTTGCCGCTCTATTTGCGGTGAAGCTAAGCTTCAGCGAAAGTTGCTTTAAATAACTGCGGCTGCGCCGCCGAAAGCGGAGGCACAGCCTCGAAAAAGTAATTGAAATTAACGGAAAAGCGCAGCTTTAAGCAAATAGACGGGCGAAGGACGGAGAGTTATTTACTCTCTTTAAATCTCAGAGATGGTGAGTTTATGCAGTATCTCAAACCTGTCGGCTGAGGACCGTCGTCAAAGACATGGCCGAGATGCGCGCCGCAGCGTGCACATTCGACCTCGGTGCGAACCTCTTGTGGGATGGAGCGGTCTTCTTTTTCAGCGACGTTCTTTTTGAACGCGACATCATAGAAGCTCGGCCAACCCGTTTGAGAATCGTACTTTGCACCGGAGCGAAAGAGGACAAGGCCGCACGCCGCGCAGTGATAAGTGCCCTCTCTTTTGTTATCCGTCAACGCGCCGGTATATGGCTGCTCGGTACCGTCCTGCCGCATTATGTAAAATTCGGCTGGCGTGAGTATCCGTTTCCACTCGGCGTCGGTCGTGGTGATCGGCTTACCATCAAATTCACTGTCTATAAATGTGATCTCGCGGACCGACTTAACTGTCTTTTGTTTCGGTTTTGGCGTCGCTGCAGTGATCGCAAACTTCTCTGCCGCCGCCGAAGCCAAACTGATCGGGCTGAGTATGAACGTAAAACCCGCGTATAAAATAAATGCAACCGTCGTAAAAATAACTTTGTAATTCATGGCAATGACCTTACGAAACAAATTCGCCCGATGATCCAAGGACTGTCCCTTTCGATTCCTGCCAACATACCCCTCCAGAAACGTCAGCGTGAATACGAAACCTTGTAAAATGCGCCTCTGATCACCGGGCGAAAGTTAAGACCCGCGTGTTAGTTAGGCAACACGACCGTATCGATCACATGGATCACGCCATTGGACTGGCGAACGTCAGCAATAGTCACCGTTGACTTGCCGCCCTTCTCATCGGTCAAGATCAGATTTTTTCCGTCCATCGAACCCTGTAGCTTGCCGCCGGCAACTGTCGTGAATTCAGCTTTGCCGTTGCCCATCTTTATCGCCTTGGCGATCGACTTCGAATCGAAATTGCCTGCGATGACGTGATAGGTCAAAACCTTTGTGAGCATTGCTTTATTCTCGGGCTTGAGAAGAGTTTCGACCGTGCCCGCCGGCAGCTTGTCGAACGCGCTGTTTACCGGCGCGAATACCGTAAACGGCCCTGCACCGGCAAGCGTCTCAACCAATCCGGCAGCCTTGACCGCTGCGACGAGCGTCGTGTGATCCTTTGAATTTACGGCATTCTCGACGATATTTTTTGTCTTATACATCGCCGCTCCGCCGACCATCGGATTGCCGTCCGATTTCATGCCCATATCCTGTGCCGAAATGCCAAATGCCATTCCGAGCGTCAACACAAATAACGTAACTAATGATTTCATTTCCAAAATTTCTCCCCTTGTTTTATTTAAAGAAAAGGTCTTTATTGCCTTTGGGTGTGTTTTCGCGGGGCGGGGAATATTGGATTCAAAAAAACTTTAAGCCCCGGTTTAGCTGTGGAGAAGGTGCTAGAATACGGGTTAGATATGATCTGGTTGAATATGATCTGGTCTAATGAAGTATGGCGTCTCTTGGTCTACTTTGTTTCAATAGAAGTGTTAATCATATTGTTCGCTTGCTCCCTAGCTGTCGCGGTTATTAATCTTGTTCTGCGAGCTGCATTCTACACATATCTTTTTTCAAGCTTACTGATAGCCCTTGTTGTATATATGGCTATGTGGTTTTTTATTTTTTTTGCGCCTAACTCGATCTTCGAGTTTTGGATGGTCGAAGGCCGATTTACGTTTACGCTGTTTGCCGCAATCGTCTTTGTGGTGTTATGGCAGTTCATCATTAGGATCATGCGCTCTACAGATCATCGAAATAACTCACGATAAATATATCGTTCCTAACTACCTACGTCAGCGAAAGCCGCCATTTTTTCACGTATCAAATCATAGGAAAACCCTTGCCGCATGAGATGGTCGTAGAACTTTTTTGTTTCTTCGCGCCCTTTTGGCGCGCCTTTAAGCCGCAAGCGTTTTTCCACCGCCAGATCGATCAGCTCGGATTCGGGGAGTTTTTCAAACGCCTCGGTGATCGCCTCGTCAATTACCGTCTTATCAAGCTTTTTCTGCGCCATCGTCTGCTGCAGCTTGCGTTTCCCTTGCGGCTTTTGGCGTAGTTTTGAAACGGCGAGATCGCGGGCGTACTGTTCGTCATCGAGATATTTGTACTCTTTTAGCTTTTCAATGACGGCGTCGACAATTTTCTCGTTTGTCCAAAGCTTTTCGAGCAGTCTTTCTCTTAACTCTGTGACAGAACGAGGCTTTGCGGCGAGCAGCTTGACCGCCCGATTCATCGTTTGCTCGCGCGACCGGGTTTCGTCCTTCACGACACGGTCGCTATCGTCGATCTTTCTGACACGCTTTCGCCACGCCATGCTTCAATTGTGCAATATCGACGTGCGCAATCTAAAATTAGCTGATGGATGGCATTCTCATTATCGACAAACCCGCGGGACTGACTTCGCACGATGTTGTAAGTCGCGTGCGCAAGATCTTAAGAACGAAGCGGGTTGGTCACACCGGGACGCTCGACCCGTTTGCGACCGGTGTGCTTGTCCTGCTCGTGGGGCGTGCGACGCGGCTCGCTCAGTTTCTCGATAAGGACGAAAAAGAGTACGCAGCGGTTGTGAGGTTTGGGTTTGAGACGGACACCGGTGACATGACGGGAATGCGGAATGCGGAGTGCGGATTGCCGGTTGACGAACTTTCGCAGCGCCTCGAAGCGGTCGATTGGAACACGATGTTCGATAAGTTTCGCGGGGCGATACAGCAAATCCCGCCGATGTATTCGGCAAAAAAGGTCGCGGGTAAAAAACTTTACGAACATGCTCGCAAGGGTGAAGCGATCGAGCGAAAAGCAATTAACGTCGCGATCTCAAAGCTTGAGACCGACGGCAAATTGACCGAAAACTCTGAACTCGGAACTTGGAACTTGGAACTTCGCGTCGCGTGTTCCGCCGGCACATACGTTCGAACTCTGGCCGAGGACATCGGTCGCGCGATCGGCACGGGCGCGCATCTTGTGGAACTGCGGCGCACGCGTGCCGGACGCTTCGATCTATCGCACGGCACGACGCTCGATGAACTAAAGCAACACGCCGATCCATCAGCCGCTCTTCTGCCAAAAGAAATTGCCGTCGAACATCTGCCATCGATAACTTTAGACGCAACGCGTGTTGAGAAAACAAAGAGCGGGCTTTCGACCCGCGTTATAGACGCAACCTTTGTCGACAAACAACCGATCAGAATGCTAAACGACTCTGGCGAGTTGCTCGCGGTTGGTATTTATGACGAGGTTGAAAAAAGTGTTCGGCCAAAAATCGTTTTGGTATAAAATCGGTTTATGAGAAAGCGTAACCTCGCGATCGCACTTGCAGGGGCAGCCGGAGCGGCGGTCGCCGTCAAGATGCTAACGCGCGCCGCGACAGTGAATTTTGATGACGTCGCCGATAAGGTCATCCACGCCGAACGCTCGAGATTTATCAACATTGACGGCATTCGCGTTCACTATCAAGAGTTTGGTGACGCCGCAAATCCGCCGATGATCCTGATACACGGCTATACGGCATCCACGTATGTTTGGCGAACGGCGGCTCCGATGCTCGCTCGCGAGGGCTTTCGCGTATTCGCCGTCGATCTCGTCGGTTTTGGTTATTCGGACAAGCCGCGTTGGTTTGAGTATTCGATAACAGCCCAAACCCGCACGATCGAGCGCTTTATGGATCGCCTTGGTATCGGTCGCGGCGTCGTCGTCGGCAGTTCGTACGGCGGTGCAGTCGCGGCGACGCTCGCGCTCGACTATCCCGAACGCGTCGCGAAGCTCGTTCTCGTCAGCCCCGTGATCAACGACCGGCTAAAGTCGCATCCGATTTTAAAACTTGCGTCCGTTTACGGCATCGGTGAAGCGATCACGCCGTTTCTTTCCGACTCGACAATTTTCATGCGTTACCGGATGAACGGCACGTTTTCCCGAGCTAATCGTCACATGGTCACCGACGAGCGTATCGAGGCGATTCGACGCCCGCTGCTTGCGGCTGATGGCCATCACAGTTTGCTCGCAACTTCGCGCAACTGGCACGCAGGCCGGATTGAGCACGACGCCCAGCTAATCAATCAGCCAACACTCATCATCTGGGGCGAGGACGATACTGTAATTCCGTTCACGGATGGCCATTTGCTTCACGACGAGATTTTGCACTCGCGACTCGTTGTCTTAAAAGATTGCGGTCACGTCCCGCACGAAGAATGTAGCGATGTGTTTTGTGAGATCGTCACTGAGTTTTGTCGGGACGGCAAAAGTAAAGTGGGCAACCGCGACGATGATGTCGTACGAGTCGAGGCATGATGCAAACATCAAACGCCTCGCTTTACGGCAAAGGCATATTTACAACGATCGCCATTCGCGACGGCGAAGCGTTTCTCTGGGAAAAGCACTGGCGACGGCTGACGGACAATGCGGTAAGGGTCGGTATCGATCTCACCGAACACACCGAACAATCGACACGCGACGCTCTCGATGATGCGATCGCGACAAGCGGTTTTGCGGATGGGCGCGCGCGGATTACCTTTTCTGACGAGTCATCGAGCGAGCTCTGGTCGAACGATGTTGAGAGAAGAACAACGCTGTCGATCATCGTTGCCGAGCGTCGCGTCGTGCCGGAGCCTTTCAGGCTAACCGTTTCACCATATCCGGTAAATTCACGCTCACCGCTCGCAGGTGTCAAGTCGTACAATTATCTCGAGAACATTTTGGCGCTGGGCGAAGCTAAAGCACGCGGCTTTGACGAGGCGGTTCGCGTAAACGAACTTGGGTCCGTAACATGCGCGGCGATGGCAAATATTTTTTGGTCAAAAGACGGTCAGCTATTTACGCCGTCACTCACGACCGGCTGTCTTGCGGGAACGACGCGTGAGTATGTTTTGGAGAATTTCGCGTGCCGAGAAGTTGCGGCTGAGATTGATGTCCTTGCCGAGGCAGACGCGATCTTTCTAACATCGGCCGGGATCGGCGTTGTCGCAGTTGCCGAGTTCGAGGGCAGATCATTAGTGAGAGCGCACCACGCAATAACCGAGCTACTCTCTGCCGCCCGCGACGCGGGCTAAAACTTTTTAACCGTCGTTTTCCCCATGCTTACGCGTGGGGCTAAATTCCGTCGTCCACTCCGCGAACTATCAATCGAAAAACACGAATGCCCACGAACCCGATTCGTGAACATCCGTGTCTTACGTACTTTGCTGCGGACAAGAGTGTCCGCGTTCGGCTAACCGGCGGTTTCGAACAATGCAAGGATCTGCTTGCCCTCGTTGGAGCGCGGATCGATCGTGCGAATGTGCTTTTGGCCCTGCATTTCCCAGATCGCCGTGACAACGCCTTCCTTTTCGACAGCCTGGTAATGCATGTCCTCGTTGCTGGCGGCCTGCTCTGGCGTGGCCTCGGTGGCCTGTGCTGTTTCTTCTGACATCTAAAACAAATCTCCTAAACAAACTTGCAGAAACGAAATTCTGACACAACGAGAGTGATTTTGTCGAGCATAGCCCGGTCTTCGTGGCGTTCTTCGCGTCTTTGCGTGAAATTACAAACTTCGAAACACAAAGACTCCAATGACTATTTCGACCGGCGCAGATCAAGCTCGTAGAACCAAAAGTCGTTATTTGGCTGATCGACCTTTAGCACATCGGTCTTGCCGTCTTTGTCGATAGCGAACGTCACAAAGCCGCGCGGGAAGTTGTAGGCGACGGACGGACGCCAACGGATCACAAATGTGTCGTAGTGCCAATGTTCGAGGTCGGCGACAAAGTTTGGCGACGGCAAAAAGCGCATTACGAGCTTGCCGCCCTCCTCCGCGATGGTCACATCACCGTACATTTTGTCGGAGTACGTGCCGGCGTATGAGCCGAGAGCAAGTGACGGTCTTGTGTTCGCAACACGCGCGTCCGTGACCTTCTTCGCCGCATCCGCGTCGGCGGTTTTTTGATCGGCGATTCGCTTGACAGCTTCGCCGATATAGTCGCGTTTTGGCGCACCGACCAGCACATCGCGAATCTTGCTCATCATGACTGTGAACGACGGCGACTCGTTATTTGTTAGCACAACAAAGCCCGCATTCTCTTCAGGTATCAACACCGTGTATGACAACATGCCGTCGAGTCCGCCGCTGTGGTCAATTACTTTTCGGCCGTAGTAATCGTAAACAAACCAACCCATACCGACGCCCGTGAAATGCCGCGGCTGAATGCCCGGCGTACTTGACGGGCCAACCTGACGCGCAAGCCACTGCTGATGCATCTGCCAACTTTGCTGCTCGCTAAAGATCTGTTTGCCCTCGAATTTACCGCGTGCCAGTTGCGTTCTCACCCATTTTAAGAGGTCGGCAACGGACGAATTCAGCGCAGCCGCCGAGGACGAGCCATCGACATTACCGCGATGAAGACGTCGCAGAGCGCCGCCGGATTCGTTATGCGGCCACGCCGCGTTATCGGGCAGATCGTTGACGCTGCAAGTCGTGCGTGACATCGCAAGCGGCGTCAAGATCCGTTCCGTGACAAACGCACACCACGATTTACCGGAAACCTTTTCAACGACCTTGCCTGCGGCGATGAACATCAAATTTTGATAACCGTAACGCGTGCGAAAACTCGAAACCGGTTTGAGATGCCGAGTGCGTCTTAGTATCTCGTCCGCCGAATACGTCGTCTCGTACCACAGCAGATCGCCGCTAAAAGTATCGAGCCCGACGCGATGCGTGACGAGATCGCGAACCGTCAACTCGCTCGTCACCCACGGATCGTACATCTGAAAGTCAGGCAGATACTTTGAAACCTTGTCATCCCACGCGAGTTTCTTTTCATCGACGAGGATCGCGATAGCCGCTGTCGTAAACGCTTTTGAGTTCGACGCTATGGCAAAGACGGTGTTCTGATCAACGGGCGCATTCTTGCCAAGCTCGCTAGTGCCGTAGCCCTTCTGAAACACAACCTTGTCGTCCTTAACGACGGCGATGGCCATGCCCGGGCCTTTCCACGTCGTCATGACGGTGTTTGAGTAGTCGTCGATCTCCTTAAGCTTTTCGTCGAGCGTCTGGGCGTGAAGAAAAGCCGGAAGAAGTAAAAGAATAAATAATAGATTTTTGAGTTTCATAGGATTGTCAGTTTCGAAGTCTGTGTCCGTAGCCCTTCGTCAGGTAAGGGCTGCTGTAGAACAGTAATAACGGTAGCCCTTGTTTACACGCGGGCTACGGACACCACGGGCCGCGCGCACATGGCTCACTGCATTACCCTAAACAGCCGCCACTTGCCCTCCACGCCATCGAACGAACGCGTGCCGAGCTCCTTGAATTTCAAGCCGGAACCTGCGACGAGGTCTTTTACGGTGCGCGAGACGATAATGTTGCCCATCGTCGACATCTCGCGAACGTGTCGCGCAAGCCGGACCGCCACGCCGCTGTACGTGTCGCCGACGACGTCGCACTCACCTGTATGAAGACCGATCTCGAGCCCGACGTTCTCTCGAGTTGCGATCTCATTGATCGCCATAGCGCAGCGAATCGCTCGTGCGGGTCCGTCGAATGCGGCGATCATTTCGCCTTTCCCGTCAGAGATCTCGCGGCCCTTGAAATCATGTAACAGTGTTCGAACAAGATCGTTCTCGGCGCCTTTTGATCTTA
The DNA here is from genome assembly GCA_046154245.1 of Pyrinomonadaceae bacterium. Classification (GTDB taxonomy): domain Bacteria; phylum Acidobacteriota; class Blastocatellia; order Pyrinomonadales; family Pyrinomonadaceae; genus OLB17. Next base: position 59,391 of record JBJXFZ010000009.1, on the reverse strand, counting down.
CGCTCATCACCGTCGCGAGCACGCGATCGTGATCGGCGGCGAACTGTGTTTTGGTGACAAATCGCTCGATCTCATCAAGTATTTCCGCTTGTTCGCCGACAAAAGGCAGGTGATCGATGCCGTCGAGTTCGACGAACTTTGCGCCCGGGATTTGCGAGGCGACGAAGCGGCCCTCTTCAACCTTTAGACACAGGTCTCCGGAGCGATGAATGACAAGAGTCGGAACGTGGATGATGGGCAGAACGGCGCGGACATCAATCTCTGCATTCATTTTTGTAAGCGCGACCGCAGCCCCCGGACTTGCACCCATTCGCAAATAAGTCGCCCACCATTCACGAAAAGCGTCGTCACCCGCAAGCGATGGAGCGCGTTCGTCAATGCCAACGGGCCCGCCCCACTCGCGACGCATTAGCTCGAAGAATGCCTCTCGCTGCTCCTCGGTCGGCGCCCACGGATATTCATCATCGCGGATCCGCTTTGCATACGTGCCGATCATCACGAGTGCACTTGTGCGTTCGGGATACGTCGCGGCAAAAAGTGCGCACATCGGGCCGCCCTCGCTGACGCCGACGAGCACGGCGCGTTTTGACCCGACGGCCTCCATCACCGTATGAACGTCCTCCATTCGTTGTTCGAGGTTAGGCAGATATTCGAGCGGAACGCGATCCGATAAACCCGTACCACGTTTGTCAAAAATTATCAGTCGTGAGAATGAGGCGAGTCGATCTAGAAAAGCTGCAAATCGCCGCTCTTCCCAAAAGTACTCCAGATGCGAGACCCAGCCCATAACAAATACGATGTCTACGGGCCCATCACCAACGACTTGATAAGCAATATTCACGTCGCCGTTCTGCGCGTAACGGACATCGTATTTCGCACGCGGCAATGCGGAAACCGCAGGGGGCAGTTCGCGCGACACACCGCCGCTACCGTCGTCGACATAGATTCGGCCGGAACTCCTTTCGAAAACCTCGGTCGAGACTTCGCCGTCGCCGTCAGTCGTAACATCGCCCACAAACCGATAGCCAAATTTTGGCACGGTCTCGATCATCTCCGCGCCGATCAGGCGGCGGAGCTGTGAAATGTTTTGAGCTAAGTTGTTTTCCTCGACAAAGCTGCCCTCCCAAACCTCGGCCATCATCTTTTCTTTGCTGAGCACGCGGCCCGCGTTTTCGACGAGATAGCGCAATGTGTCAAAGACCTTCGGCGGCAGCGTAACAGGTTGGTCGCCGCTCAAAAACGAACGCTCGGTAGCGTCGAGGCGAAAACCTGCAAATGTGTAGATCGTTTTCATTAATTACCGTGTTTGAGTTACAACATAATAACGCACTATTCATCTTCTCTTCAGAAAATTTTCATAAATTCCTCACGAAAACTTCAGAGAAAACTAAAGATTTTTGTGCCGCACACACGCTTAAATGGCTGACAACGGCAGAAACGCCGAAATCAACTTAGGAGAATCGTAAAAAATGTTTAGAAAGTTTCAGGAGTTGTTTGCGACGCTGGCCGTCGCAAGCTTTATATGCTCGATCAACGTCGCAGGGAATGACGCAGACGCTGCAATCGATGTTTCGAGCGCAAAGCAATCAGCTGACTACGGCAAAATGCCCGTGCTATTTGAGCAAAACAAAGGACAAACCAACAATGAAGTTAAGTTCGTCGCACGCGGTCCGGGCTACACGCTCTACTTGACGGAGTCGGGGGCCGAGTTTTCGCTAAAGCGCGCTGACCAAGAGTCACAAGTTGCGGAGATCGCGACAAAAGGCACAAGATCACAGGCAAATCTTCAGACCGATACCTTGAAAATGCAGTTTGTCGGTGCGAATTCAAATCCGGTTGTCACCGGCGACGACGCGGCAATCACAAAAACCAATTACTACATCGGCAAACGTCGCATTGAGAATGTTTCGAATTACACACGCGTAAATTATAAAAATATCTACAACGGTATCGATGCGGTTTTTTATAGCAATAAAAATAATCAACTCGAATACGATTTTGTCGTCGCTCCGAACACGGACGCGAACCAAATCGGTTTTAAGTTCGACGGAGCCGATTCGCCCGCGGTCAACAGCGACGGTGATCTCGTGATCAAAACCGATAACGCCGAACTCGTCCAACAAAAACCGTTTGCATATCAAACGATCGACGGCAAGCGAAAAGAAGTTGCGGTCAGTTATCAAGTGACCAATGACCGAGTTTCGTTCGGGCTGGGCGAATACGATCGCTCTCTGCCACTCGTGATCGATCCGGTTTTGGATTATCTAACCTACATCGGCGGAACTGCGTTGGATGATGTTTTTGAAGTGGCGGCAGATACCGAGGGCAGTGCCTACTTTACTGGTCTTACCGGTTCGTTGAATTTTCATGGCGATACTCGTGACGACAATGATGCGAACGGTGCGTATGTCGCCAAACTCAACGCCGACGGCACGGCGTTTGTTTATATCACGATCCTGGAAGGCAACGGCGACGACGCGGCTCGCGGAATCGCGCTCGATTCAACAAATAATGCGTATGTCACGGGCATCGCCTCGCATTTTTTCCCGACGACTTCCGGCGCGTATGACACGGTTCACGGCGTTCTCAATAACGCCGACGTTTTCGTCGCCAAACTCAACACGACGGGCGGACTCGTTTATTCATCATTTTTGGGCGGAACCGATTTAGACGAAGGTTTTGACATCGCGGTTGACGCAAGCGGCAAGGCTTATGTCGTCGGAGCTACCTATTCAAATTCGGCATTCCCGACCAAAAATCGCTATCAAGGCTGCGGAGTCGTTTCACCGCTCGGTTCTTTCGATAGTCAAGACGCTTTTTTGACCGTGATGAACGCCGCTGGAAGCAATATTACTTATTCTTCCTGCATCGGAAACACAGTCGGTGTGATTGGTTTCTCGGACGAACAGGCTTTCAGCGTCGAGCTCGATTCATCGAATAACGCATACGTTACGGGCATCACCAATTCAAACAATTTCAAAGTGAAAAATGCGCTTCAACCGAACATCGGCGGCGGAAAAGATGCGTGGATTGCCAAATTCAATCCGACGGCGAGTGGCGATGCGTCCGTCGTTTACGCAACTTTTTTGGGCGGCACAGGAACCGATCAAGGCAACGGCGTGGCAGTTGATTCGAGTGGTCAGGCGCACGTTGTCGGGCTGACTGGGTCAGTTAACTTCCCGCTTGCGAATGCTTTTCGCACAACCAATCAAATCAACGAAGCATTTGTTACGGTGTTAAGTTCGACCGGAGCATCATTGGTTAATTCCAGTTTTCTCGGCGGTGCGAATCAGGACAGGGCAAACAATGTCGCCCTCGACAGTACGGGTTCGATCTATGTTACTGGAAACACGCTTTCCGACGATTTTCCGATGGCGTTGCCTTTTCAAGCTACTCGCGCAGGCGTACGTGATGCGTTTGTTGCAAAAGTTAAATTCGGACGCGGCGTTGTTTCATCGAGTTATCTAGGCGGAAATGGCAACGATAACGGCGACGGCATCGCGGTCAAGGGTAATTTTATCTACGTCGGCGGCGATACGGCTTCGACTAATCTGGCGACAACCGACGGCGTAGTTAAAGAAACTACTACAAACGCTGACGGGTTTGTGGCGAAGATCCTCGACACGCGACTCGATTCGGTTGGCGTCTTTCGTCCGCAATTTACGTTTCAGATCACACAGTCGACAACGAATGTCGTTACGCAAACACTGAGTTTTACGACGCCGATCGGTGGCAACCGCGGCGTAGCGGGCGATTTCAACGGCGACGGCATCGACTCGACAGGTTCATTTACCGACGGTGTTTGGAAAGTCCGCGATGTCAATTTTCCAATCGCCAATATCACTCCAAAAACAATCAACTTTGGACAAGCCGGAGATTTGCCTGTGGTCGGTGATTGGAACAATGACGGCATTGACACCCCCGGAGTGTACCGCCCGTCGGTCGGAGATTTTCTATTAACAAACTCGACCGCCACAAATCCGCCGGTTGATATTACGGTCGATTTCGGGCTCGCTGAGGACAAACCGGTCGCTGGCGACTGGGACGGAGATGGTTTTGATTCAGTGGGTGTTTTTCGTCCGTCGGCATCGACCTTTTTTCTGACGAATGACAATGTTTTAGTTGCCGCGATTGACTTCGTTAGCGTTTTTGGCATCGCCGAGGATTTACCGATAGCGGGCGATTTCGACGGCAACGGCGTCGACACAATCGGCGTGTGGCGGCCATCAACGCGCGAGTTCTTTCTTTCCAACAACAATGTGAATGTCGATGCGAATTTCGTCTTCGGTCTAAGCGGTGGTCAACCCATCGCGGGCGACTGGGACGGCCGTCCACTGCCGTAAATGCTACCAACCTCGCAAGTCTCCCACCCTTTTATATCGTTGAAAACACACGCCAAACCGTCTTCATAAAAACTTCAGAAAAACTTCAGGAAAATCTAAAGATTTCTGTAGATCGGTTCGGCCAAACTGATAATCAAGCGGGAAATCTGCTTTAACGAAATTTATGACAACCCATAGTCAGAGAGAGATCGTGATCGAGTATGAACGGATACAGCTTATTCGTAAAAAGGCAAAGACTGAGTTTACGCACTGTGATGAGTGCGGCGGCGAGGCGGATTTTGTCGCAATCGATTCGGCAGCGGAGCTTTTTGAGATACACATCGACGATCTGTCTGCATTTATCAACGGCAATAATTGCCATCATCACACCGCTGCAAAGATGCTTGTCTGCATCAACTCGTTGTTGGCAACCATAAAAACAAGATTACTGGATCATCAACTGAAATTAGGAGGAACAGTATGAAAAACAACAAAATCAGAACAATCAAAACCGTCGTGGCCGCGTTTATCGTAACCGTGACATTGCACACCGCAGCGTTTCCGGCGCAAGTTAATCGCACGGCTTCGGGCGCGAATCCGGCGGCGATTCAGGCAACGGTCGATCAATTTCGTGCCGATCTAGGCGGATCAAATAACGGCGTCGGCGGAAGTTTTAAGGCTGGCAGGCGAGAAATTAACTGGGACGGCGTGCCGGATAGCTTCTCCGCCCCAAATTTTTTTCCTGCCAACTTTTTTAATAGCAATAGCCCGCGTGGAGCTGTCTTTAGTTCATCCAGAACTTTTAACAACAGCAATAGTTTTATAGTCAGCGCGGATGCGAGCAACCCGACGGCTACCGCCGTTGAATTCGGCGACATTGATCCCAGCTATCCCGCCAATTTTATTCCGTTCTCCAACGAAAGACTTTTTATTTCCCGCAATAATAATGTGACTACCATCGAGTTTTTTATACCCGGCACCAGAATTCCTGCCACCGTCAAAGGTTTCGGTGTGGTCTTCACCGACGTAGATCAAGCCGGCCCGACATTTATGGAGTTCTACCGCGAAGACGGCACGGTCATCAGCTTTCTTTCCGCACCTGTTTTCAATAATGGTTTATCGTTCGTCGGAGTTTCTTTTAACGCCGGAGAACGGATTAGTAAAGTAGAGATTGTTAGCGGTAGTCAAGTCTTAGCAAATGGAAACCTCGACGGCGCAGGTGGAGATGACATCGTGGCGATGGATGATTTCATCTACGGAGAACCGCGTGCCCGAGAATTCCACGAAGGCGATTTCGACGGTGATGGATTCAAAGACCCTGCGGTTTTTCGCCCTTCGGCCGGTGTTTTCTTTGTTTTGAATACAGGGAGCAGTACGGTGGACTCAATTCCCTTCGGCATCGCCGGAGATGTTCCTGTCGAAGGAGATTTTGATGGCGACCAACGAGCGGATGTGGCTATTTTCCGCCCCAATACAGGTGAATGGTGGATACAGAAGAGTTCCGACAACACGATTAGTGCTCTGCAGTTCGGACAAAGCGGTGATAAACCACAACCCGGGGATTTCGACAAGGACGGCAAAACCGACGTGGCCTTTTGGCGGCCCTCAAACGGAAATTATTTTGTCCTGAGAAGTAGTAATAACTCCTTCTTCGCATTCCCTTGGGGCGCCAACGGCGATGTTCCAATCGGCAGCCCCGATGTTCCGTAGAGTTTTTTGATCCTTTTCGACGGTAACGTCCTCTTATGGCGGCTCGAATTTTGAGCCGCCTTTTTTTATTGACCGTCGAGTGCTGCTGATATCTCTCTTATCGAAAGCCCGCGTTTGATGATCAGAATTACGCCGACGGCTGTCCAAAACAGAATCCGTCCCTTGCGAATGATGGCTAGCGTGACGGCAACGCCGGCGCCTAAGCTCACCGTTTCGCCGACGAACTGCGCACCGGCCTCGTCAACGCCGATCACGAACGGAACAAGCTTGAATATTATCGTCACGAGACGGCTGACGGTTTCGAGTAAGAATGCGTTGAGCAGGCTGGGGATCGCATCGCTAATGCGGCTGAGAATGTACCAGATCTCGGCGATGCCGAGTGCGTGATATAGAACCTCTAAGAAACACACCGGTAAAAAACGTCGCGGGTATTTGCGATAGAAACTATAGATGAGATCCTCGAACCGGCGAACTTCGTGACGATTGGTCTCGAGCAGCCGTCTGAGAAATCCCTTTTCGTAGAGCCAGTTCACGAACGCGCTCGCAAAATGCCATTGCCGCACGACCATCAGGATCCCGAGCAAAAGCAGGATCGTAACAGTCGCGATCAAAACGTTGACCGTGAATATCAAGCCCTCGTCGACCGCGTAAGTTCTCAGCATTACCGCCGCCCCGGCGATAAGCAACAAACTCGTGACGAGACTATAAAATAGATTTTCTGTTGCGACGGACGAGAGGCCCGCGACGAGTGGGATCTTTTTTCTCACCGCGATGGCCTTTGATGTTCCGCTGATAAGAATGCCGAGCGGGATCGTGCTGCTCAGCGCCTCGCCGATGATAACAGCGGGCACTGTATCACGCAGATGCAGCCTATCGGGCTCGTGAACGCACATTTTCCACGCCTGTGCTCGCGTCATTAGCCGCAGAAAATAGAGCATCAGGATCACGGCAAATCCCGCGATGCCAAATCGGTCGACGCCCTCGACGATCTCGTAAAAACCAACCGCGTAGATAAAATAGCCGAACAACCCGATGCCAAAAAGCGTCAGCAAGACAGCCAGCAACTTTAGCCTGCTGTAGTTTCGCGGTTGTTTGTTTGCTGGGTCTTTTGGTGGATTCACTTTGCGTTGCCTTATCGAGATATGCCGTCTAAAATGTAGTTTATCGAATGTGTCAGTAGGAACGCACGTGTCCGTAGCCCGCACGTAAGTAAGGGCTACCGTAGATCAGTAATATCGATACCCCTTGCTTACACGCGGGCAGCGGAGACGAAGGCGGCTTACACACAGTTAACATTATGACTACAGCAACTGGAACCGTTATGACAAACGCCGGTCTTACCGTTTTGACCGAAGATGAAGAAATGTTTCGCGCCTCGGTGCGCGAGTTTGCCGAGGGCGAGGTTCGCCCAAAGGTCGAGGCGATGGAGCACGCATCAAAACTCGACGGCGATCTTATCAAACAGTGCTTCGAACTTGGTTTGATGGCAATCGAGTCGCCTGAGGAATACGGTGGCGCGGGTTCGACAATATTCAACGCGATCCTCGCTATCGAGGAACTCGCACGCGTAGATGCGAGCGTTTCGGTGTTTGTCGATGTCCACAACACGCTTGTCACGAATGCTTTTATGCGTTGGGCGTCCGATGAGCAAAAGAAAAAGTACATGCCGCAGCTCGCGAGCGGCCGCGTCGGAGCATATGCGCTCAGCGAAGCCTCGTCTGGCTCAGACGCATTCGCCTTAAAGACGCGCGCGGTCGATAAGGGCGATCATTACGAGTTGACGGGTCAGAAACTGTGGATCACGAACGGCAACGAAGCCGAGATCTTCATTGTCTTTGCGACCGTCGACCCCGACGCCGGTTACAAAGGCATCACGGCGTTCATCGTCGAGAAACAGTTCGAGGGCTTCAGCGTTGGCAAAAAGGAAGACAAGCTCGGCATACGCGCGTCATCAACGACCGAGTTGATTCTCGATAACTGCAAAGTTCCGAAAGAGAACGTTTTAGGTGACGTCGGCAAAGGTTACAAAGTCTCGATTGAAACTCTAAACGAAGGCCGCATCGGCATCGGCGCTCAGATGCTCGGCATAGCGCAAGGCGCGTACGAATGTGCTCTGAAATACACCGCCGAACGCGAACAATTCGGAGCGTCAATCAATAGCTTTCAAGGTGTGCAGTTCCAGCTTGCCGAAATGGCTGTCGAGATCGAAGCCACGCGTCTGCTCGTTTACAACGCCGCGCGGCTAAAGGACGCGGGCAAATCGTTTTTGAAAGAAGCGGCGATCGCGAAGCTCTATTCCTCACGCTGCGCAGAGCGCGTTTCTTCGGTCGCAATCGAGCTTTACGGCGGCTACGGCTATGTCAAGGATTACCCTGTCGAAAAATATTGGCGTGACTCGAAGATCGGCGCCATCTACGAAGGCACGTCGAATATGCAGTTGCAGACGATCGCTAAGCTGATCACGAGCGGAAAGAAATGAAGATTTTTAACAGGATGGGCAAGATAAGCAGGATGATATTTATTCGGTGCATCCTTTCGATCCTGTTTTAACTATGTCCGAGATCATAATACGCGAGGCAACGAAAGACGACGCAAAGCTGCTCACCGATCTGTCGTACACGACATTTTGGGATGCGTTTGCGCATCACCCAAAAAACGCGCCGGACGATCTCGCACACTACATGCGGCAGGCGTTCAGCATCGAGCAGATCTCGGCCGAGCTTGCCGACGAAAAAAACATCTTTCTGATCGGGGACATCGACCAAAAGCCGGCGGGCTATGCAAAGATCGTCATCGACAACATCGAGCCCGGCATCACCGCCAAGCGCCCCGTTGAACTGGCCCGCCTCTATTCGCATCAGGAATACATCGGCAAAGGCGTCGGGCAAGATTTGATGAACGCGTGTTTTGAACGCGCGCGCGTCGAAGATCGCGATGTTATGTGGCTCGGCGTTTGGGAATACAACCCGCGTGCGCAGCGCTTCTATGAAAAGAACGGCTTTCGCGTTGTGGGCAAGCACATGTTCCAGCTTGGCTCCGACCCGCAAACTGATCTCTTGATGCAAAAGGAACTCTGAACGCAGAGTTTAATCAAAACAGGATGAACAGGATAGACAGGATTATTGTCTGAAGAGATCGTTGGCCCGTGACGACCATCTTGTGCATCCTGTATATCCTGTTTGAATTTCTTTTTTCATATCATCTGTATTTGCCTTTAGCCCGCGGTCGGGCTATTGTTGCATCTGTGCGACAGATAAAGAACCCGCCAAATCCCTACAATCGCTATTCTGCCGAATACGTTGGCGAGCCGCCGCCCACAAAACTCGAGGTCTTTGAGGAGATCGCAACAAAAAAGGTTATTACAAAGGCGTTCGCGTCTGATTGGGAAGGCGGCTGGCGTTACACCGTAAACTGCTATCGTGGCTGCGTTCACGGCTGCACTTACTGCTTTGCACGGCAGTATCACGAATATTTGGGCTATGGCGCCGGAACGGATTTTGAGACAAAGATCGTCGTCAAACCAAATGCCCCGGAGCTGCTGAGAGGCGAGCTGAAGAAATGCCGCGATAAGATGCCCCATCTCGATTTTTCGTTCGCGACTGACCCTTACATTGCTCTCGAAGCGGAATACAAACTAACGCGCCAATGTCTCGAGGTGTGTGCGGAGTTTCGCGTTCCGGTCGGGGTAATCACGAAATCCCCGCTCGTCACACGCGATATCGATATCTTAAAAAAACTGGATAAGGTTACCGTGTTTTTTTCTTTGCCGTTTCTCACAAAAGAGAAATCAAATCCGTTCGAACCCTATACGCCGGTGCCGGAAGCGCGTTTTCGAGCGATGCGCGAGATCGCTGACGCAGGCATCACGGTCGGTATCGGCATCGCGCCGGTTATCCCCGGTTACAACGAATCTGACATTCCCGGCCTTCTCGAAAAAGCAAAAGATTGCGGAGCGACGCGCGCGTTTATGTCGATGCTGCATCTCGACACAGACTCGATCGAGGAATATTTTGTTCAAAAAATGCACGAACGTCTGCCGCCTACACGCGTCGCCAAGATCATCAACACGATAAAACGCGAGCGCGGCGGCACGCTCCGTCACAGCACGTATAAAGAACGCGATCAGGGCAAAACCGAACAGTGGGACATGACTGTAAAGCTCTTTAACTTTCACGCCGAACGGCTCGGGTTCAATCAGCGTCCGAAGATCGCCGAGGCCGACCCAGAAGATAAAACAGCCGCAGCTATGCCGGCCCAGCAGAGATTGTTCTAAAAACCGTAATCTTGTCTATCCTGCCCATCCTGTTAAAATTCGCTTATGCAAAATCGAATCGAAGTCTTCGAGCAGATGCTCGCCGCCGAGCCCAACAACACAATGGTGATGTTCGGGCTCGCAAAGGAATACGAGAAAACGGGCGATCACGCAAAGGTCGTCGAGCTACTCGAAAACTATCTCGCAAAGTTTGACGACGACGGGAACGCATACGGCGTTCTTGCAAACGCCTACGCGCAACTCGGCGATCGGCAAAAATCAATTGAAACTTACAAACGCGGAATTGACGTATCAATGGCACACGGCCATCCGTCGATGGCAAACGAATATCGCATCACGCTCGATCTGGAATTTGGCGAGTGAATTGGCGATATTTCTCTGGAGTACATCATGAGATATTTTTTGCTTTTACTCGTTTTTGCGACTACGCTTTTCGCCCAAACATCACTGCCCGACACGCCTGCCGGCAAGCGCGCCGCGGCCTTTCTCGAAATGGCGAATTCGAGCGGTGACGATGCTCTCAAGAAGTTCATTCTCGAAAACATGACGCCAAATCCGGATCTGGCGCTCGACAAACGTGTCGAGAGGTTTCGCGGCATACGCGACGACATGGCCGGTGCGAAACTCGTTCAGGTGTTGAATGCAGACGCAGAAGGTATTACATTTTCGCTGACAAATAATCGCGGCGAGGCTTTCCGGATGCAACTCGAACTCGGCGAGGAAGATAAGATCGGCGGCATTCGCGTCGACGCGCTCGGCGATGGCGGCGGAGCGCAGAAACCGCAAACTGCCAGGGTGCCCGAATCGCAGTTTCTCGCCGCGGTCGAAAAATACTTGGCCGACATCGTGCGCGAGGACAAATTTTCCGGCACCGTCTTGATCGCGAAGGGCGGAAAGCCGGTATTCGTGAAGGCATTCGGCATGGCCTCGAAAGAGAAGAAACTGGCGAACCGAATCGACACAAAATACAACCTCGGCTCGATCAACAAAGTTTTCACAATGCTCGCAGTGGGAATGTTGGCGGACGAAGGCAAACTCTCGCTCGACGACAAACTCGGCAAAATTTTACCCGACTATCCGAACGCAGACGCACGCGAAAAAGTGACCATTCGCCATTTGCTTGCGATGACATCGGGCGTTGGCGATTTCTTCGGCCCGGAATACGACGCGATGCCAAAGGCAAAGCTTCGCAATAACAGCGATTTCATCCCGCTGTTCTCACAAAAGCCGCTGCTCTTTGAACCCGGCAAGGGCCGCCGGTATTCGAACGGCGGTTATGTTTTGCTCGGCGCGATCATCGAGAAGATTTCGGGCAAGAGCTATTACGATTTTGTACGGACACGGATCTTCATTCCGATCGGCATGCCCAATACCGAAAGCTATTTTTCCGACGCAAAGACGCTGAATCTTGCGATGGGCTACACGCGTGAGATCGACGCGAAAAAGTGGTCGCCGAACACAACGACGCGGCCCGCGAGAGGCAGCTCGGCGGGCGGCGGATATTCGACCGCGCAGGATCTGTTGAAATTTGCCAACGCGATCGACGGCAAGACATTTAAGGTGCCGGCGGCGCTGCTCTCGGTGCAAGATCCGATGGTTGGCGGTATGTTTCAAGGCGGACTTGGATTTGCGGGCGGCGCTCCCGGCATCAATTCGATGATCGATTCCGCGCTACCCGGCGGTTATACCGTGATTGTCCTTTCGAATTACGATCCGCCGGCGGCGGAAAGTGTGTCAGAACACATTCGCGCTCTGCTAGGCGCTAATTAATTCGTCGCAGAGGTGCAAGCGATAACGCTTGCCTTTTTTACACGCACGGGTTTGTCGGGTTTTTCGTCCGTCACCGGCGCCTTGTTTATTGCATCGACCGTCTCCATACCGCTAGTCACACGACCGAATGCCGCAAATTTGCCGTCGAGATGTTCGCCGCGATCGACGAGGATGAAGAAGCTTGTCTTTGCGGTGTTCGGTTCGTCGCCACGCGCCATCGAGACTATGCCGCGTTCGTGAAGGATCTTGTTTGGCTCATCCTCTAGTGGACGCCGCGCACGAGCGCCGAGCGCGCTTGGTATGTTGCCGGTTCGCGTCCACACACTTCCGCCCTGAATAACAAAACCTGGCACGACGCGATTGAACGTCGTCGTGTCAAAAAAGCCTGTCGCTGTCAGATTTAAAAAATTGCGTACGGACTCGGGAGCGCTTTCGGGAAACAGCTCGATCTCGATCGGGCCCGCCTCAGTGTCAAGGGTGACGCACTTTGACGCCATTGTCTTTACATCGACATTGTCGAACGGCTCGGCATCGACGCGCGGCTTTTCGACCGGGCGTTCGTTCTTCTTGGTCACAACTGGAGCCGTCGTCGGCGTTTGTGCGAAACCAAGACTGGCGAGCAGCGTAGTAAACATCAATAAGATCAGGCCGATTCTTAACATCGCGTGTCGTTTGGTGTATTTTCAAATAAATCGCGTTTGTATGTAAAGTCGGTTTATTCTTCTTTGCCGCCTTGGCGTTTTGGCGGGCGAAGTTTCACGCAAAGCCGCAAAGGACGCAAAGACAAACCATAGAACCATGAAGTTAATATCATCACTCGCTATCACACTCGTTATCGTTGTTTCACTCATAGCGCAGCGCGAACATCCGTCGCGGCCGACGGCCACAGGTGGGCCGCTCAAATTCGAGCAAGCGGCGTTTGATGTGATGGATTACGACATTTCACTCAACGTCGATCCGGTGTCGAAGTCGATTCAAGGTACGACCGTCATGACGGCAAAGGTTGTCATCCCGACAAACGTGATCGTGCTCGATCTCGACACGCCATACGCCGTTCGTAAGCTGACCGAGGGCGGCCGTGACGTAAAGTTTGAACACAAGGATGGCAAGATTTGGATCTGGTTCCCGATGACAAAGCAGGTTGGTGAGGGCATTACGACATCGATAACTTATGCCGGAACTCCTCGTGTCGCGCCAAATCCGCCGTGGGTCGGCGGCTTTATGTGGTCAAAGACGCCGAGCGGTTCAGACTGGATCTCGGTCGCGTTGCAGAATGACGGCGCCGACTTGCTCTTCCCGTGCAAAGATCATCCGTCGGACAAGCCTGCAACGTCGTCGATGCGCATCACCGTTCCGGACCCGCTTATTGCAAACGGTCCGGGCAAACTCGAGAGCACAAAGAAAAACCCGAACGGCACGACGACCTATAACTGGCGGATGCCGTTGCCCATAGCAAACTACTCGCTTGTCTTTAACGCCGCGCCGTACAAATTGATCGAGGACAGCGTGAAAAGCGTGACGGGCAAGACGATACCGATCAAGTTTTACATCCTGCCCGAGAGCTTTGACAAGGGCGCTGGTCTGCTCGCCGAGACAAAAAAGTACAACGCGTTTTTTGAAAAATATCTCGGCCCGTATCCGTTTCGCGCGATTAAGCTCGGCATCGTCGAGACCCCACATTTGGGCATGGAACACTCGACAAATATCGCCTACGGCAACAAGTATCGTTTTGCCGAAGATGGCTTCGACTGGCTGATGTTTCACGAATACGGCCACGAATGGTGGGCAAATCTTGTCACGGCCTCGGACTGGCGCGACTTTTGGATCCACGAGGGATTTCAGTCCTTTTTGGACACGCTTTACGTCGAGGAGACAAAAGGCAAAGAGGCATATTTTGCCGCGATGAAAACTCGAGCGAAGGCGACGCGCAACATGCAGCCCGTCGCTCCGCGCGACGCGAAATTCGCCCACGAGGTCTATTTGCAAGCGCCCGATTTCGTTAAAAGCGACGGTGACATTTACGGTAAAGGCGCGGTCGTTCTGCACACCTTGCGATACCTGATCGGCGACGATGCATTCTTTCGAGCGCTGCGGCGAATGGCCTACCCGACAAAAGAGATGGAACGCGTGACCGACGGCCGCCAGGAACGCCTCGTCAACACAGACGATTTCCTAACCATCGCCGAAGCCGAGTGCAAATGTGAACTCGACTGGTTTTTTGAAATGTACTTGAGACAGCCAAAGCTGCCAAAGCTTGTAACTGAGGATGGCTTTTGTGCTGATGGGACCAATTCTTACTGCTCCTTCGCGTTACGTTGGGAAACACCGAACAACGTGCTTTTCCCAATGCCGGTCGATGTCGTCGTTGACGGTAAAAAACAGCGAGTCGAAATGAAGGACGGTAAGACAGTTATAAAATATACCGGCTCGATGCCTGTGATTGACCCGAACGGCTGGGTGTTGAGAGCTCAGTGATTTTATCGCATTAAAGCACCGTCGCCATCGGCGACAAACATTAAAGCCTAGGGTGCAATGAGCGAAGCGATTGGAACCCTAGGAAAGACGCCGGATCAAATTCCCTTCCCTGAAGGGGAAGAACGACCACGCCGCAATTCTTCGACGCCTTCAGCGTCGGAATCAATTTTCCAACCAATCCTAGGGTGCCGTTCGCCATGCTCACTCTACCCTAGGCTTTAGTGTTCGTCGCCTTTGGCGACACTCCATGCTAGTTCGTTGTCACGCTCTTCAAATTGCCCGCTCATCCCCGATTTGCTATCTTTAAGACTTGCGAAACAGCCTGAATTTTTGATTTCGGGGGACGCTATCTTATGTCCACAACTGTAAGAAAACTTGTGCCAAAGGGCGAAGCTAGATCGGTGGTCGTCGAGCGCGAAAAAACCATGGAGGCCGACGGCTACGCGGCTGAGGAAAAGGTGCACTCGACGGCAAAAGCCGCGGCGGACAAAGCCGAGACGCCGCGAGTCTCGACGCCGTTTGACTCAAAGGTTACGGGCGACCGTCACGGTCTCGATGAAAAAACGCTTGTCGGCATTTATCGCACGATGTACATGTCGCGGCGGATCGACGACAAGGAAATTCAGCTAAAAGGGCAGAATAAGATCTTCTTTCAGATCTCGGGCGCGGGTCACGAGGCCGTTCTTGTCGGTGCGGCGCTGGCGATGAAGCCCGCGTATGACTGGTTTTTTCCGTATTATCGTGACCGTGCCCTGATGCTCGCCATTGGCATGACCGCGCAAGAGATGTTGTATTCGGCCGTCGGCGCTGAACTCGACCCAAACTCGCACGGCCGTCAGATGCCGTCGCACTGGGGTCACAAAGATCTGAATGTTCCTTCGCAGTCGTCCTGCACGGGTACGCAAGCTCTCCACGCCGTCGGCGCGGCCGAGGCGACGTATCGAGCTTCGCTGGTAAAAGAACTGCAGGACAAAGTTACGGGCTTCAAGGGCGACGAGGTCGTCTATATGTCTGTCGGCGACGGCACAACCAGCGAGGGCGAGTGGTGGGAGGCTCTCAACACGGCCTGTAATCTCAAGCTGCCGGTGATCTTCTGCGTCGAGGACAACGGTTATGCGATCAGCGTTCCGGTCGAGGTCGGAACCGCGGGCGGCGATATCTCAAAACTCGTTTCCGGATTTCCAAACCTCTTTGTCCAAAAGGTCGACGGCACCGATCCGCTTGCCTCATACGCTGCGTTCAAAAAAGCCGTCGAGCGTTGCCGCAAGCGGAGAGGTCCGGCACTCATTCACGCAAAATGCATTCGCCCGTATTCGCACTCGCTCTCTGACGACGAAAAGCTTTATCGCCCGGACGAGGAGCGACAAGCCGATGCCGCGATCGACCCGATAAAAACCTACGCCGAGTTTTTGATGAACGAGGGTATTGCGACAAGCGAACAGCTTGAGGCTCTTCGGAAAGAGATCGATGAAGAGATCAACAAAGCCGCAGATATCGCCATCGAAACTCCGCAGCCGGCGCCGGAAACCGCATTAAGAAACGTTTTCTCTCCCGACGTCGATCCGACCGACCGTTCGTTGTTTGACACCGAGGACGGTGCCGAACTCTCGGGCAATGCCGGAACGATGGTCGATCTGATCAATCGCTGCATGCACGAGGAGATGGAGCGCGACCCGCGCGTCGTCGTCTTTGGCGAGGACGTCGCTGATTGCTCGCGCGAAGAATATCTCGAACAAGTCAAAGGCAAAGGCGGCGTGTTCAAAGTCACCGCAAATCTGCAGCGAAAGTTTGGCGGCGCGCGCGTTTTTAACTCACCGCTCGCCGAGGCAAATATCGTCGGCCGTGCGGTCGGCATGGCGATCCGCAATCTAAAACCGGTCGTCGAGATACAGTTTTTTGATTACATCTTTCCGGCAATGATGCAGATCCGTAACGAGGTCGCGCTTACAAGATGGAGAAGCGATGGCGACACAAAATGCCCGATGGTGATGCGTGTACCGGTCGGCGGTTATTTGAAAGGCGGCGCCGTTTATCACTCGCAATCAGGCACGACTCTGTTCGCGCATACGCCTGGTCTGATGATCGTTTATCCGTCGACGGCTCTCGATGCGAACGGTTTGCTGCGCACGGCGATCCGCTGCGACGATCCCGTGTTGTTCTTAGAGCACAAACATCTTTACCGCCAAATCTACAACAAGTCGCAATATCCGTCCGATGAATTTCTGATCCCGTTTGGCAAGGCAAAGCGAGTTCGCGCCGGGCAAGACGTAACGATAGTCACCTACGGCGCGCTAGTCGAACGCTCGAATCAAGCCGCAAAACGCCTCGAGGCTGACGGCGTTTCCGTCGAGATCATCGATCTCCGCACGCTCGTGCCATACGATTGGGAAGCCATCGCGGAATCCGTGAAGAAAACTTCACGCGTCATCGTCGCTCACGAAGACTCTATATCTTTCGGCTACGGAGCCGAGATCGCGGCACGCATCTCAAATGAATTGTTTGAGTTTCTCGACGCACCAGTCCGCCGCGTCGGCGCCACCGACACATTCGTCGCCTACGCCCCGCAGGTCGAGGATTTCATCCTGCCGCAGTCGGAGGATGTCGAGACGGCGGTGCGGGAATTAATGATATATTGATATGCCTTATGTATCTTTCTTCTTCGGGATCGTCATTCGGATGTTTCACAATGATCACAATCCGCCGCATTTTCATGCTGAGTATCAGGGACAGAGCGCAAAATTTGACCTTGATGGTAATCTGGTAAAAGGAAATATTCGGTCGCGAACCGCAAAATCGCTTGTAAAGAAATGGGCACAACTACACAAAGACGAGCTAAGGGCAAATTGGGAACGAGCGCAAAAACTCGACGAGATACGCAAGATCGACCCACTCGATTAGTTGCCAAAATGAAAAACTATATGCCGGTCGTAATTGACGCGGAATATATCGGCGATTACAAGATCCACGTTGTTTTCAATAATGGTGAGGAGCGAATCGCGGATTTCTCGAATTGGGGCATTGGACGCGGTGTGTACAAACCGCTCAAAGACAAAAAATATTTCAAGAAATTCTTCGTCGATGGCTGGACGATCTCGTGGCCGAACGGTGCCGATATCGCACCCGAAACGCTTTACGAAGAAAGTGAACCGGCCTAAGGGGACTGTTGTTCGATCTGCGCCGATCGCTTCTTACACTCCCTCTATACTTTACTCAAGCTCATTACCTCCTTATCCTTGATAACGCGAAGTTTTAAGTCTATTATCAACGGCGTTCGGTATTAACAATTAGTTAGATTTTTCTTTGTAGAACCCGAACAACTTAATTTGAATTGGAGAACTGTTTATGAATCAAGTTTTACTAAAATTTCTATTTTTGCTCTTCTTTATCATTTCAGCTAGTTTCGTCAATGCACAATCTACAGATAGAGATAATCCAACTCCGATAATCGCAAACAAGGCTTCTGCTTTTTTTGATGTCAGTAATACGGATAAGGGTTTTTACCATTCGTTTGTCGCCAATCCGGGTGAACTGAAAATTATTTTCAGTCTTGAGGCGGGCAAACGCACTGTCAATCAAATTGAGCTTGACGTATATGACGAAAATGCACGCAAGATTGCAACAAAAAACATAACGTCGGGTTTAGGAAGAACAGAGCAATCAATTTTACGCATCAACATTGAGAACCGACAAACGATTTTGCTAAGAATTACAATCTTGCACGCTAACGGAGAAGGACAATATAGGTTGCAGTTGGAGGGCACTGTTGCTCGCAACGAAAATACATCTTCTTCTAAAATCTTTTACTTTCCTGATACGCCTTCTAATAAAGTATCTACAGGCATTGATTTCTCCAATATTGCACAACCGCTCACTCTGCCTCAAAAGGGACAACTAAAGATACTTATGAAGGACGGCTCGATAATAGTGATTGATTTAAGCGAGGTTAAGTCAAATATAGTAAAAAATACTCCCAATTGATGAAGAACAAATCTAACAAGTTATTGGACGTGACCGCGAACAGCGACTTTCTTATCACGGTGTCTTTTTAGTTCGTAACGGTTTCGCGCCACGTCAACACCGCCGTTAGATAATGATAAGACGATTTCTGTGTGTAGTAATTTTTCACCTCGTATTTGCGGGTACTTCTGTTCTTGCTCAAAGCGCCGTAAGAAATTCCGTCCGCGAATATCGACAGGCAAACGAACACCGGCTACTAACCGAATACGTACAACTTCTCTCCATTCCCAACGTCGCTTCGGACACGTCGAACATTCGCAAGAACGCCGACTATCTTGTCGCCGAGATGCAGAAGCGCGGGCTTCGGCCGCGACTGCTTGAGGCCGCCGACAAAAAAGTTCCGCCGGTTGTTTACGGCGAATGGATGACGCTCGGTGCTAAAGGTACGATCATTTTTTACGCTCATTACGACGGCCAGCCGACCGATCCGCGAGCGTGGACCGGCAGTGAACCGTGGGTGCCGGTTTTAAGAACGGTGTCGCTTGAAAAAGGCGGTACGACGATACCGTTTCCAAAAGCCGGCGAGCGGATCGATCCTGAGTGGCGGCTCTACGGCCGTTCGACTTCGGACGACAAGGCCGGTGTGTTTGCGATACTCACTGCGTTCGATGCGTTGATCGCAAAAGGCATCAAGCCGACGGTCAATATCAAGTTCTTTTTCGAGGGTGAAGAAGAAGCCGGCTCACCGAACCTAAAAGAGATCCTCACAAAACATAAAGTGCTTCTAAAGGCAGATGCATTCATCGTCTGCGACGGGCCGGTTCATCAGTCCGGGCGAAAGCAGGTCGTGTTTGGCGTGCGCGGCGACGTGAATGTTGATCTCACGGTTTACGGCGCGAACCGCCCGCTCCACAGCGGCCACTACGGCAACTGGTCGCCGAACCCCGCGATGACGCTCACTAAGCTTCTCGCTTCGATGAAAGACGATCGCGGCAATACCACCATTAAAGGCTGGGCCGCCGATGTCGAGCCGCTTGGGGCCACAGAGCTCGCGGCGATAAAAGATGCGCCGCAGTATGACGAGGAGATAAAACGACAGCTTGGCATTGCTTACACCGAAGGCAGTGGGAAGAGTTTGCTCGAGCTGATCAACCAGCCGTCGCTAAACATCAACGGCATAAAAAGCGGCGATGTCGGCGATCTGGCACGCAACGTTATTCCGTCATCAGCAAGCGCGGTTTTGGATCTACGGCTGGTAAAGGGCAATGATGTTCAGCGTCAGGTCGAAAAGCTCAGGCGGCACATCTCGGCTCAGGGGTTTTATGTCATAAGTCGCGAACCGACCGCCGAAGAACGTGTGAAATATCCGTTTATCGCAAAATTCACCGCTCGCTCCGGCGGTTATAATGCGCAACGCACAAAGATGGACCTGCCCATCTCGCTCGCCGTCATCGACGCAGTTCAGGCAACCTCGACCGAACCGATCGTGCGCATGCCAACACTCGGTGGCAGCCTGCCGTTGTCCATCGTTGTCGAGGTTCTCGGCCAGCCGACGATCACGGTTCCGATCGCAAACTACGACAACAACCAGCACGCCGAGAACGAGAATATCCGTCTGCAAAATCTCTGGGACGGCATCGAGATATTTGCCAGCGTAATGACGATGAAGCTGTGATTCACCACAGAGGCACAGAGGTCACAGAGGAAGATAGGACCCAAGGACACGGTTGCGTTTTTAGATAAAACCAGTTGAACTCTGTGTTCTCTGTGTCTCCGTGGTGAGTTATCTTAATCGATAAACCCCGGTTGCGAGCCTTTCTGCAAAACCTTCATCAACAAGCTCGTGATTTGCTTTGCCCGATTCCCAGCGGTAGAAGCCGAATTTGCCCGAGAGTTCACCGAGCAAAGTCATTCCGCACATTTGAAGATAAGTTCGTGCGAGTTCGCGGACCGCGTCTTCGCGTTTCATCTTGACCTTCATTTCCTCCGGAAAACGCGCCTCGGCGAGCGTCCAGATGTACGTAAATTTTGGAACGTAGACGACCTCGGCCGGAACGACCTTCATGCGGCGCTGGAGTTCGTCGATAGCTTTTGTGAGCGAGGTGCGATCGAGGCCCGTCTCGGCGCGCAGGTCCGCTGTGGCCATCTCCCACTCTTTGCGAAGCACTTTCAAAACTACTTGCGCGTTTTTTGACAGAACGCCGCTCTCGCCACGTCGCGAGCAACCCCAAAGCGTGTTGAATATCGGTATCATCCGCCGCGAGAGAAACCATGATTTTCCCTTCACAAGCTTTGCGTAGTAAACCCGGCCGCGAGCGATCACCTCGTCTTTCAAAACCCAGGCGCGGCTCGCCTCAAAATCCTTTTGCACATTTCGCGGCATGTGCGCGTCGCGCCGGCCGCAGACGGCGATGTAGACCGACGGCATGTTCTTGCGTGCGTCGGTTAGGCCGAGACAAAAACCGAGATCTTCGACCATGGCCTCGACCTCCGCGGCGGTATCGATCTTGAGCGAGTCATCGCGCCGCCATTTACGGTCGCGGTATTGCTCGATCTCCTCGGGAATATTCTTCACGAAAGCTATTTAAATGCAAAAGCCCGCGCAACTTATTTGTTTACTATCTCGGTCCGATTTTCGCGGGTGACGAAGATTGGACCGTGATCATCGAGCCCTGCATGAGCCGAATGTCTTCTTTGCCAGTAACGACAACAGATCCTGCACCTGCGCCGCCACCGATCACCGCGCCGATCGCAGCGCCTTTTGCACCGCCGATGATCGCGCCTAAGATCGCGCCCGCGCCTGCACCGATGCCGCCGCGTTTCACGGTTTCTTTTGTTTGGCTGCCGCCCTTTGCGGTGCCCTCGTTATCGATCTTGATGACCTTACCGGTTGAGTCCTGTATCGACTGCAGATTACCCGCAAAGTCATAGGTCTGTCCGTTTCTAAGTGTGATGCGTTCGAAATTGAACGTTATCTTCGGTTCGCCTTTGACCTTGCCTGAGCTTTTGATGCCGGTGATGTAACCCTCGACGGTCGCGCCGCGAAACTCGTCAGGCGACTGCACGGTCATGCGAAAACGATCGTTATCTTGCGAGACCTTTGTATTGATCTCGTTTTCCAGACGACCGGTGATGACAACGCCATTCGGTACGACGTAATTGCCCGGCTTTGCAGTGACGATGCTCGGAGCCCCGCCGTTGTTTACGCCACCCGATTGGTCGTTGTCTGAGTAACCGCCGTTCGGATCGTAGGTGTTGTTATTGCCGCCGCCAGCAGGGATACCGAGGCGCGCTACCGAGTCCGTCTTGTTATAAACGCTCTCGGCAAAGACGGTTTGACTGAGATAGTCGGTTGTAATGCGTCGCGAAACTTTCATCCCGCGTCCGTTACTCACCGACGTGAAGGTAATGGTGTAATCGGTTTCACCGCCGATGGACGCGACAGTCATAACATTTGCACTCAATGTCGCACGTAGTCGAATCTCGCGGCCCTGCGAGTCACGTTCGACCTTGTCACGACCGTCTGCGACAAAAGTCACCGGCGATGTATTTGTCGTTGCAAGCGTAACCTGGTTGCCGCGGATGTCGATCGCGATCTGCTCGGGCGCTTCGAGTTTGCTCTTAAGATCTTGTTGTTGGTCGTTGCCGAGGTTTGTGTCCGAAACGACGTCATCGATGTTTTCGCTGCGGCCTCGGTCAATGTCATACGTGCCCGAAAGACCGACGTTAAAGGTCCCGCTCGTCGAAACCGGTGGCGAATATTGCGGTGAACTCGAGCCGTCCCACCTATTGACGACACCGTAATTTGCGCTCAAGCGATCTATCTGCGCACGCGTCGCTTTCCAGTCGTCCTCGACCCGACGATTTAGCTGAGCTCGTTCGACGCTGTCGTTGATCGCCTGTGCGGCCGTAACGATTTTTTTCACGTCGTCACGGTTTTCTCGCTTGCGATCAAAATTCTCCTGAAACTCGTAGATCGCATCGCGAAGGCCGCGAATGTCGTCCCCGATCGCAGAAAGATCATCTCCCGAGCCGGAATTGTTCTGCATCTGGTTCCGCAGATTGTATTCAAAATCATCGAGCTTTGAATTCAAGCTACGAAGCGAGTCGCGAATATCGCGTTCGTTACGCCGTTGCGCGTCAGCCGCGCCGACAAAACTTAGAATAAATGCTGAGAAGAGAGCAATGTAAATGAGCTTATTGGTCAGCTTTTTCATGATGGCCATCCTTAATTTATTTGAGAATCGGACACGGAATGCCCGCTATGCGCCGTATGAAGCATTTTACGTGCCAATGGTTGTTCGGCTTTCAATGCCCGCCCTGTCCGTTATACTAGAATCGGCTAAGAAAGTACCGAAAAAACTATGACAGGAAACGAATACAAGGCAACGGTCCATTACGCCGGCGACGAGTTTTTTATTGGCACCTCGCCCTCGGGCCACGCTCAAGCTATTGATACAAAAGCGGATAGACATTCCGCGCCGACGCCCGTCGAGATGCTGCTCATCTCGGTCGCAGCGTGCACGGCGGTTGATGTTATCTCGATCTTGAAGAAAAAGCGCCAGGACGTAACCGACTATAACGTCGAGATCACGGGCACTCGCGCCGACGAGCATCCGCGTAAATTCACCTCGATGCACGTCCACCATATCGTGCATGGTCGCGGCGTATCGGCTGAGGCCGTCGAGCGTTCAATAGAGCTCTCGGAAACAAAGTACTGCTCGGTGGCCGCAACCGTGCGCCCGACCGTCGAGATCACGAGTAGCTACGAGATCATCGAAGCCTCTTGAGCTGCGAAGCAGCGACGGAATTTAGCCCCGCGTGGAGCAAGGCGAAACGTGGGGTTTGACGAAACAAGAATATCCGAGCCCGCGTCGCGGGCGACAGAACATTTGAAAAAAATGAAACACTGCGCAATTACTATCCTTTTACTCTTCTCGGCATTGGCCGCGACCGCACAAATCCCAACGGCGACACACATTCAGGTCCTAAAAGCCGAAGATGCGCGCCGCTATGACAAGACGCTTGAAGATCTGTTGAGATCGCAGAACGCCGAAGTGCGTGAGCGCGCCGCTCTTGCCGCGGGCCGCATCGGCCGCCAAGAAGCGATTCCAACACTCACTGCTCTACTTACAAATGACGCGTCCGACAAAGTCCGCACTATGGCCGCCTTCGCGCTCGGTGAGATCGAATCAATAAAGGCCGCCGACGCGATCCTCACGACGCTTAGGGCGGAAACGCGAGTGTCAACGAGCGTGCAGGCTAGACTCGTCGAAGCCGCCGGCAAGATCGCCGCTGCGAACACAAAGGACGAAAAATCAAAAGAACTTGGCGCCGCCATATTAAAAGCCGTTGATTTTGAAAACGCAAAACGCTCAGCGCCGTCGACCGAGATCATTCGTTTCGGTATGACCGCGATCCTTAGAGTAAAACCACCGGGCGGTGAAGACGTCGCGCGGAAATTTCTTCGCTATTCCGACGTGAACATAGTCGCCGATGCGCTCAACACGCTCGCCCGTCTGCGCGCAAGAAACGCAAACAGCGAAACCCGCGAACTCCTAAAAACTCACGCCGACCCAATAGTGCGCGCAAACGCCGCCCGCGTTCTTGGCGCCGCCGAGGACAAGGACGCGCTCGAGATTCTGCTCAAGGCCGCAACAGAGGACAAAGATTCGCGCGTTCGCGTCGCAGCGATTCGGTCATTGGCAAGTCTTAAGGATGCACGGGCGGCAGATAAGTTGTTGGAACGAGGCGAAATCTTGCTCGATGCGTATTCAAAGGCAAAGAAACGAAATTTCATTCCCAACGAGCATAGTGAATTCCTTGAGATCGCCACAACGGTCGGCCGCCTCTTGCCAAACACCGGAAACGAACGAGTCGTCAATCTCTTTCGCAAGTTCGGAAAGCTCGATAAGGGCCATTCGCCCGAAGTTTACATCGCCCGTATTCGCGTTGCGCCTGGACGTGGCGATAATGACAATTCGGAACTCGTCCATTGGCGGCAATACAGCACACTTGCTCAAGTTGTTGGTGAATTTTCTGCGACCGAACCTATCGATGACGACGGCAAGAAGATGAAGGCCGAAGCGCCCAACGTTCTTCGTCCGCTAGCCAGGGCGTTTGCGGAGGCGGACCCTGTTGCCGACGCTAAAACGATCATGGCCGGGCCCGACGTGCTTCAAGCTTTCGCTCGTTTTAAGACTGCCGACCTTGCGGAATTGCTTCGCACGGCGCTTCTGAATAAAGACGTTCAGATACGCGCGGCGGCGGCCGGAATCCTAGCCGATCAGCCGGCAACAAAAGAGAATGTTGAGGCTCTGAAGTCGGCATTCGCTAAAGCGCTCTTGAGTGACATGGCGGAGAACGACGCTCAGTTGTCGATGATGGATGCGCTTTATAAGCTCGATAAGAAAGAGTCGGTTGGAACTTTGCTCGCCGCTCTAGATGCGACGGATTATCTGGTTCGAAAA
This sequence comes from Pyrinomonadaceae bacterium, assembly GCA_046154245.1. GTDB lineage: Bacteria > Acidobacteriota > Blastocatellia > Pyrinomonadales > Pyrinomonadaceae > OLB17. The sequence continues at coordinate 34,414 of JBJXFZ010000009.1, read as the reverse complement.
AGAGCATTTGAGTTGTTGAGTGATCAGGATCTGCAGAAAGATGTTCTGAGCATTTCAAGTGGCCTCGAGAACGCTCGCAAATCGCGCAAAGATCAGGTTCTGCCGTACGACCCGAGGTCCGGCACAAAGCTCGGACAGGTTTTGAATACTGACGCCGATTACCGACGCGCCTTGTCACGCAAGAACTTCTCTGTCAAAGCCGTGTTGAGAAGCGAGAAGGGAACGTTCACGATCAATCTTTATCCCGAAGACGCGCCGTTAACGGTCGACAATTTTATAAAGCTTGCGCGAAGTAAATACGTCGACGGCCTCGAGGTCCATCGCGTCGTGCCTAATTTTGTGATGCAGGATGGCGACCCGCGTGGCGACGGCAACGGCGGTCCCGGCTGGTCGATCCGTTGTGAGGTGAATATGCTGCCGTATGAGCGCGGCGCAGTCGGCATGGCTCTCTCGGGCAAAGACACCGGCGGCTCGCAGTGGTTTGTAACGCACAGCCCGCAACCGCATCTCGACGGTGGTTACACCGTGTTTGGCCGCGTCAGCGAAGCCGACATGAAGGTCGTGGACTCGATCGTGCGCGGCGATAGGATAATTAGTGTGAGGATCGTGGAAACAGCATCGAAAGGACGAGTTGTTACGAGAACCAAATGATTCAGGTATTAAACGCATCAGCAATTCCTTCGGAGCGGCTTGATCTGCTAAAGCAAGAGGTTTCTAAACACTCGGGGTTAAAGCAGGTTCTTGCTTGGGCTGGTGAGAAACCAAAGGAACATTTTGCTCCTCAAATCGTCGCCGAAGTAATCACACAGGACGAGTTTACACACGATGTTATTGTTCCGTACCAAGACGTGTTCTTAGTTTATGATACAACCTGACTTGGAGCTGTGACGGCAGTTGCCGTTTGGAACCATCATCCATCGAGCAAAGAGCTTTTAGAATTTCGGATTGCACGAGGTTGGAAGCCCACGCCATCAAGTTTGAAAAAGGGCGATGTTGTACTGGGACATGCGGCCTGCATCGTAAAGTAATTTTATGGAAAACGTCGAAAAGCGAGGTGTTCTAGGCTTGCCAAAAAAGCAACATAAACAGATCGAGATCGAAGAAGGTCTCGATAATCTCTCGCATTATCTCGACGGCCTGTTTCGCGTTCCCGGAACAACATGGCGATTTGGGCTCGATTCGCTTGTCGGGCTGATACCCAATGTCGGCGACACGCTCACGAGTTTCGCGTCCTTTTATATTTTGTTCGCGGGTGTTCGCTATGGCGTGCCAAAGATCACGCTGCTCAGAATGGCGTTCAACATCGGGCTCGATTACGTCGTCGGGATGATACCGTTCGTCGGTGATGCATTCGATTTTGTATGGAAGGCAAATAAACAGAATATGGATCTCATCCGCACACGCGCCGCGGGTCACGGCCAGGGGACGACGAGCGATTACATTTTTGTATTCGGCCTGATGGGATTGTTGATTCTCTTGCTGATCGGGTCGATCTTCGCGAGTGGGTTTATTTTATATTGGGTTCTTACAAGGCGACCGTTGATATAAAATTAGCCACCGATCACACAGATAGAACAGAAAAAGAAGCTCTCTCGCGCTTATCCGTGCGATCGGTAACAAACTTCTCGTCTTACAAGTTTTTGTCGCCCGGCTTCCAATCTGCCGGACAAAACCCGCCGGTTTGTAGAGCTTGCAGGACACGCAGTGCTTCATCAACCGAGCGACCGATCGTCGGCGGCGTGACGGAGGCGTATTGCAGCACACCGTCAGGATCGATGATGAAGAGGCCGCGGAGCGCTATGTTAGCTTCCTCGATCAGGATGTTGTATTCACGTGCGAGTTTGCCGCCTGCATCCGAAGCGATCGGGTACTTGATCTCGCCGATGCCGTTATTTTCTTTTGGCATGCGCAACCACGCGCGATGCGAGTGTACCGAGTCGGTCGAAACGCCCAAAACCTCGGTGTTGATACCGCTGAATTCATCGAACCGCTCCGAAAAATGCGTCAGATCGGTTGAGCAAACGCCCGTAAAATCAAGTGGATAAAATAGCAGAATGAGCCATTTGCCCTTATAATCCGCGAGCTTGACGTTCTCTTTGAGCGTTTCGATATCCTTCGTCGAAGGCATGTCAAAATCCGGTGCGGGCTTGCCGACTTTTGCGATTCCTTGGGGTGGAAGCTCGGCCGCGGTCCCTGTTGCAGTTGACATAATTTTTTGATCTCCTGTGTTTTATTCTGCCACGAATGGCTCGGATGTCGCGAATCGGCACGATAACATTGCGCGAAAAAACGGCCGTCCGATATACGAACGGCCAAGAGAATGGAGGTGATGTATTGGGGACGGCTCTTAATTCAGCGCGCTGTCGAATGCTTTGACATAATCCTCGCGCTTCGTGTTGTTAAACGTCTTAAAGACGATCTTCTCATCCTTAATGACGGCGACAGCTGAGGTTTTTCGCTTGTTCTCTTTGAAAAACTTGGTCAGACCGAGTTCTTCGGCCGTTTTCATCGCTTCTTTTGTCGTTTCGTCGTTTGTTACGTCAAAAACAACGAACTTCAATTTCTGGCCGTAGTCGTTCATCAATTTCATCATCACGGGCTCGACATTTTCGCAGTACGGGCACCAATCGGCTTTGATAACGGCAACGATGGGCATTTTTTCTTTGTCCATCATCTCTTTATCCTTCGTCACGCATTGCGCCTGGGCACCAAATGCAAGAGCAAAGACAAAAAGGCCGGCGAACAAACTAATAGATAAAAATCTTTTCATTTCATTAACTCCTAAATAATTTCTTTTGTCGCGTAGACACTAAACAAGAAGTCAAGAGAGGTCGAATTTATTCCCAAGAAAAAATGTTTTTGGTCGGGAATAAAAGGCACGCCTGATCGTCATCTTTTGCACAAGTTCCGAGAGTCACCTCTATTTCAGAAATCACAACTGTGATCTGTTCTGGGGACGCCCGTAGTTTGTGGTAGTGCCTGAGGTGTGCCTTCGGAGCAAAAACAAAAAACAGGAGTAAAAGTTATGCATAAGAAAATAGTTAGATATTTGATAGCACTCGGCATGATAGCGGCATTTGCGGGTGTCGAATACGCGCAGGAATCGGGGGCAACCGAGATGAGCGCCGCCTGGCACGGCAACCGCCAGATCGTGATCAGTCGTCCCGGTTTGTATCGTCTGCGCAACGATCTAAGAGTGCGTAGTGGAGACGCGATCATGATAAGAGCGTCGAACGTAACACTCGATCTCGGCGGAAATTCGGTCACAACCGAAAGTCCCGGCACAGGGTCGGGCGTTCTGGTCGCAGGTGTTGCCGGGGTTGAAGTTCGTAACGGCAAAGTCGGCGGTTTCAATGTAAACCTGAACGCGCTGAACGCGGAGAACGTTCGGTTTCGCAATCTGCAAGTTGTCGGTCGCGGCCTCGCTCCAAACAACGGTCCGACAGAGATCGGCGTCAATCTTGTCCAAACCCGAGGCGCCTATGTCGAGAACAACGTGATCACGGCGGTCAATCTTGGCATTTTTGTTCGGGGAGGTTTCTCGACGGGCAATCGTATTTTTGAAAACGTCATTACCGGCGGAGCGACTCCGTCGAGCAACCTGCTCGGCATCTGCTACAACCCGGCGCCGAATGCCGGAACCGACGGGCCGCGTGGCGATAATATCTACAACAATCACATCACGCGATATGGCTACGCGATCGCGATCAGCGCCGGTTCGACGCACAATGTTTTTAACGAAAACGTCCTTGCGTCATTCATCGGCGGTTTTCGCGAACCGGAAGCCCTGACAACGGGCGGCGGAACCAACGTCGCCGAAGACAACATCATGGTCACGATCCCGCCGACCGTGCTTCCGTAAACTCTCTGCAGCGTCAAAGAAAACAAAGCGGCGGAGAGATCTGCCGCTTTTTTTGCTTTTCGTACGGAATAAACTCCAGTACGCTCGGTATACTTAATCGAGTATGTTCGGCTTTTTGCGGCGTGAGCACGACAATCTTGACGGGTTTGAAACCGAGGCGATGCCGTTCATCCAGGACGTTTACCGCGTCGCGCTCTGGTTGTCGCGCGACGTGTCGGAGGCGGAAGATCTGACGCAAGAGACGTTTACGCAGGCGTTTAAGTCCTTTCATCGCTACCAGACGGGGACAAACTGCAGGGCGTGGTTGATGACGATACTTCATCACACAAACTCGAAACGCCTCAGGCGACTCTCACGTCTGCGAATAGTTGAAGACGTGGACGAACAGATCGCCGCGACGGTGCCGTTTGAGCCGCCTGTACCGCAAAGCATAACGGACGAGGACATTCTCGGCGCATTAGAGCGACTGCCCGAACAGTTTCGACATGTTGTAGTAATGGCCGATGTCGAGGATTTTGCTTACAAGGAAGTTGCGGAGATCTTAGACGTCCCGATCGGGACAGTGATGTCGCGGCTCCATCGCGGACGTAAGCTGCTCAGAGCGGAACTGGCACACCATGCCGGGGCCTTGAGATTTACATCCGGAAAATTAACAGCGAGTGGTTAAGAGTATGAACTGTCAAGAATTTGATGAAATTGCGGACTCGTATTTGAGTGACGAACTTTTGGTTGAGACAAACCACGGTTTGATTCGCCATCTCGAGAGTTGTAGTGATTGCCGAAACGCTCTGGGCGAACGGCGCGAATTGCGCACTCGCCTGAGATCGGTCGTCAGGTCGTCGTCAGAGATCGACCCGGCGTTTGTGCGTCGCGTGCGTTCGCAGATTCGCAACATGGCGACGCCGGTTTCGTCCCGCTCATTTGTGCCCGCGTTCGCGTTTGCCGCAATGTTGATCGTCGGATTGCTCGGGTTGGTTATCTACCTTCAACCAAGTTTGCTGCCATCGCTACAGTCAGCAAAACAAAATGTCAGTTTGACCGCCGCGCTTCACGATGCCGTCGGAACGCACAAGGACTGTGGCCTAAAATACGCCAGGGACGAGGCCGAACAAATAACGAACGAAAGGGATTTCGCATCGCTAAAAGCGGAGTTTACCGATAAACTCGAGCTTGTCGAAAAACACGACTGCACTTTTTTTGGCAAGACCTACACGCACACGATACTGCGCAATGGTGCAAAGCTGATCTCGATCTTAAAAACCGCCTCCGCGTCGGACGCCGACTCGGGCGTGATCGTGTCGACGCCGATCGACAATTTTCAGATCGCCGAATTTGAGTCGAGCAGCCACTCGGTTTTTGTGATCAGCGACCTCAGCGAGGCCGAAAACCTGCAAGTTGCTAGAGTGATCTTTAACAACGTCTGATTATCCTCTCTATGGCTGTGGTGGACTTGCTCCGGCAGGAACGAGCCAAATAGTGACGCGATCATCTCGCTTTTTGTCTACATCGACAAAAGTTACGCGCTGTGTGTCGTATCGAAAGGTGATGGTTATGTGCTTCAATAGGATCTGCCTCTTTTTCCTAATCGATGATCCAGGATTACGACCGGCTCCTGAAATTAAGATGTATACCTGTGCGTAATCATCGTATTTCGCTTTTTCAAAGGCTTTAACAAATCTTTTGGCTGGTACCTTTGCAAGCGATCCTACAAATTCGTCGAGCTTGGTTGGCTGTGGTGCAGGATCCCAAATCATGGACTCCGATGCAGTATTCGGACAGTCAGTAGGAATACCTTTCACTTCGACAGTAACCGTTAAGCTGTGTGAATCAGGCATTACGACTTCTATACTCGTAGTGCCTTGTCCTGAAGCTATCTTTCCTGCGGAAGTCGACCAAATGTACTCGAGCGTATATTCCCTTCCTTTGCTCTCAACCCGCGCTGTAAATGGCGCTAACTTGCCCTCACCCACAGGACCCGACGGGCCAATGACTGAAATGGCCGGACAGGAATCCGTTTTATTTTGCGCGCTAGCTAAGATCGACAAGACGATCAATATTGCGGCGGTGACAATGACTCTCACTCTGCTAATCTACACCAGAATCACTTTTTTAATGAATGCTTTTCGGACTGAATAAGAAGTCTTCGTCTCGCCTGGACGATCAGGCCGGGGCGTTTTGAGGTTACTTCGATGTTACGCTCGGCGAGGCCGCGGGTTTCGGCGACGGAAATTTTTGGCATGTATGTGACGACGTATGACGAGTCGATCATGCGCGCGACGAGCGAGGCTTTCTCGACCATTTCGTCAACGGTTTCGGGCAGAATGTATTCACCGTTCGTGTTCTCGGCGAGCTTCTCGAGTTGTTCCTGCGCGGCCTCGAGCTCGGCCTTGCGGGCTTTCATTCGTTTTATCAACGTGCGATCCATATTGATCGTCGGCCCGATCTTGACTCCCTTATTGATCGGTATCTGTTCTTGTACCTCAGGCGGCAGGGCAGGTTTAGGCGGAACATTCGAGGTTCGTTTTGTCCGCGGCTCGATGCTCGCGGCTTCCATCGACGTATAGCTGATCACATGCACGCTGACGTCCGTTGCCATCAGCCGCTGCAGCGCGTCAAATTTTTGCGATGAACGCCCCATGCTGTCGGTGCCGTCGGTGATGAGAATAAGATGTTTGTTATCAAGCCCGCTCTTTTGCAGGAACTCGGTCGCAAGTTTTAGAGCATCAACGAAGACCGAACGCCTGCCAAAATTTGTCCGCTTTATCGCGGCGAGAGCTTGGCTCTTGTCGCTTGTCCACTCACCGACGATCGTCGCTTTGTCGGCATACGCCATAACCGATATCGAATCTCCGGGTCTCAACGCATCGACAACGCCGCGTGCGACGCGTCGGGTGTTATCGAGAGTTTTTACCGAGCGGAGTTCACCGCCAGTGTCCATTACGATCAGCACATTCGCCGGAATACGGCGAATGCTCGTCGGCGGATGCAGAATGTTGTTCTCGGTAATGACGAGATCCTTTTCTGTCACATCTCGAAAAAATTCGCCCCGCTCGTCAAACGCGAGCACGTTGAGCTTTATCTCCTCGGTGTCGATGCGAAGAGTTTCATCTGTCGGCGTCGGCGTTGGCGTCGCCACAACGCGGCCGCTCTGCGCGCTCGCGAACATTGCCGATGCTAGAATCAGGCAGAAACATAGCCCGATATGTCTTGAAAATTTAACGACCATTATCGTGTATGATGCCCAAAACAGTGATTCATTTGCTTTTATGCTCCCGAGCGCCTCTGCGTGAAAAATCTCACGCAAGGCCGTCACAACTTAGGAAACTCATCTACAAAATCGAGAAGATTGCCGGAATAGGTCTGAAATCGAGGGCAGTTGATGCCGTGCTTCTTAAGAAGCGAGTCAGCGATATTCGTGTCGTAGTTTTGAGCTAAGAAAAAGTACGGCACGCCGTAGTTTGGTAGACCGGTGAGCGCGGGCGAGATCGATAAGTTAAGGAACCACTCGACAAGTTTTGTCGGCGGTGTGTATTCACTCTTTCGCCCCGTCATTTCTTTTGCGATCACGTCAAAAAGCTCGGCGGTCGTCAGCGGTGCGTTGTCGGCGATCGCCAGCGTCTTGCCGATAGCTGCCTCATCAAATGCCAAAGCCGCGATGGCGTCGACGACAAAATCAACCGGCACGAGGTTGAGTCGCACATCGTTGTTGCCGACGTTTACAACACGCAGCAGTGCCGGTGCCATTCGCAAATAGTGGATCAAATGATAGATGCCGTCGTACTTTGCCGTCTCGCCGGTTTGCGAATCACCGACGACGACCGACGGACGATAAATGGTCACGGGTAAGTGGCTCTTTAGTTTTTCGACTTCCTGCTCCGCCAGGTACTTTGTTTCCTCGTAAAAGTTGCGAAAGCCGGCGTTGTGTTCGAGATCGGTCTCGAGAATTTTCCCCGTGCGCTTGCCCGCAACGTAGCAGGTTGAAACATAATGAAGTCGTCGCAGATCTTTTATCGAGCACGCCAGATCGTTGACGTGCCGCGTGCCGAGAAGATTTACATTAAAGGCGACGTCTTTCGGCACGCCAAGATCATATGCAGCCGCGAGATGAAAAACGTCGGTTGTCTCGATCTGAATCACCTCAAGGTCGGCGTCCGAGATACCGAGCTTTGGGTGGGTGATGTCGCCCTCGACAATTACAAAATTATCAAGCGGCGTGGCGGTGGCCTCGGCAATCTCCTTGACTTCACCCATCGCTTGATCGACAAACTTCTGCTCGACAAGCAAAAACATTTGCCGCTCAGGCCCAACAAGCTGCTCGACGAGGCGGCTCGCTATAAAACCCGGAAAGCCCGTGATAAAAAATGATTCGCGGTAGAGCATCGACAGGATTTTATTTTACCAACTCGCAAGAGAAATAAGCCACGAATGCGTAAAAACTGGGCAAAAAAAGTATTTACATCGCTTTTGCCGCTGTGATAAAGTTTGGCTGCGCTCAACGTTTGTATGAGAATTCAGGAAATGAGGTCGGGGCTGCCGCATCTTCGCAAAAGACGCGTGGCCGCGGTTCAGAACAATTTTTTCGCCGAAAGAGTCGCAAAGGAGGCTTTTATCGAGTCGCTGATCGAGTTTATCGAATCGGATGAGCCCGAAGTGATCGGTTCCGATATCGAGCAACCGATCTGGTCGGTCGTCTCGTTCGACAGGGTCGAAGCCGGCAGCTTAACATATTCTCAAGCAACTCAACTTATCGACGAACTCGATGCAAAACGCGTCGCTGGGCTCTGCATCATCACCGACGCAGCCGCGTCACATATCGCAAACTAAAATTCCAACACAACCTTGCCAAAACTTTCGTTAGACTCCAAGTATCTGTAGGCATCGATTACGTTCTCCGCCGCGAACACACGATCGAGGTTTGGACGGATGATGCCAGCCGCTATCAGCGGCACGACCTCAGCAGCGAATTTGCTCGTTGCCTCAGCTTTTTCTTGAATCGATCGGGAACGCAAAACTGTGCCGATGATGTGCGCGCGTTTTTGCAGAGCGAGGCCGAGATTGAACTCGGCGGTGCGGCCCGATGTTAAGCCGACTAAGATCAATCTTCCTCTCTGTGAGAGACTTAAAAGATTTTGCTCAAAGTACGCCGCGCCGACGAGGTCGAGAATCACATCGGCGCCTTTGCCGTCGGTGATGTCGGCGATCTGCTCGGAAAAACTGATCTCTTTGTCAGTCACGATCCCAACGTCTAGTCCGAGCTCGTCACAACGACTAAGTTTGTCGGCGGTTCGCGATGTGCCGATGACGGTCACGTCTTTTGATTTAGCGATCTGCAACGCCGCGAGGCCGACGCCCGAGCCGACTGCGTGGATCAGCAGTGTCTCGCCGCTTTTAAGATGGCCTTGTGTGATTAGTGCGTCGTGCGCCGTAATGAACGCCTCGGGTATTGCGGCGGCCTGTGCGAAAGATAAATTGTCCGGAACCCTCGCGCACAGACTCGCGTCGATCAATAGATACTCAGCTTGCGCCTCACCGGCAGCTATTCCAAACACACAGGTGCCGATCTCTAATTCTTTTACATCGTCACCAACAGCCGCGATCTCGCCGGCGAACTCAAGACCGGGGATATTCGGCGAGTAACCGGCTGGCGGCGGATAGAGTCCACGAGCCTGCAACAGATCGGCGCGATTAAGCCCGGCGGCACGCACGCGCACGAGTACTTGGGCGCCCTTCGGATTTGCGGGATCGCGAACCTTACGGATTGCAAGGTCTATGTCTGGACCAAATTCATTGACGTAAACGGCTTTCATTTAAGTGATCTTCCTGTCGCCAAGGGCGACAAATAACATAGCCTAGGGTGAAGCGAAGCGGAACCCTAGGACAGCCGTTCAATAGGATTCCGCTCCCTGTAGGGGAGCAACCGCGACACGGCGGGGTTCGTCACCTTCGGCGACGGATTTCTTTAATCACCTTAACCTGGGGTTCCACTCGCCCCTGCTCGTTTCACCCCAGGCTTTAATGTATGTCGCCGTTGGCGACACCAAGGGTCACTTCTTTAACTTCGGCTCGATGTTGTTTACTCTCAGCGTGCTGCCCGTCGCTCGCTCAAGTTCGGCAATGGCTTTGTTTAGTTCGACGCGCGCGCGGAGTTCGTTGCTGCGTGCGACGGTGAGCGCGGTTTGGCGCTCGAGCACGCGATAAACGTCGGACTGGCCTTCGTCGAGTTTACGCTGTTCGGACTCGTATAGCTTTACCGAGTTCTCACGCGCGATAGCAGCGGAGCGAAGCCGCGCTTCCGCCGTGCGAATCGACTGCAACGCATTTCGCACCTCGACCTGAATGCCCTGCTCGATCTGCTCACGCTGAACATCGAGCCGCTCAGCCTCGACAAGAGATTTGCCATACTGCGCCGCGGCAGTTTTGTCGCCGAAGAGCGGCAGATTGAAATTGATGCCAAAGCGAAATACAGGATACTTGTTTGCAAAGATATCGCTGACCGCCGTCGGCGTTCCTCCGATCTGAGTCAGAAAGGTCTGTAGTTGAGCCTGCACTCCCGCTTGGCATTGTGCTGGGGTAGGACTGTTTGTACAAAACGGACTGCTAAAATTCGGATTTAGACTTCCGCCGATACCCGACTCTGTGACACTCGCAAAAAAATCTATCTGCGGTTTTTTCTGGTCGCGATAGAAACGTCGGTCGATAGCGTTGATGTCTTTTTGCTTCTTGTTTACCTCAAGCTCGGGACGGTTGTCGATCGCAAGCTCGACGGCCTCGCCGAGAGTCGTTGCCGGAATGGCGATTTCGACAGGTTCGACAGGAACGAGGGCAACGCCCCAAATCTCGTTCGTGCGATTTGGCGAGATCAGATTTTTTAGAGCATTCTCGAGCGTGTTTACCGTGTTGAGTGCATCGTAAACCGACTGCTCAAAGTTTGCGACCTGTGTTTCTGCCGCGACGATATCGATCGGCGCGAGTTGCCCCTCATTTACGAGACGTCGGTTATGTTCGAGCTGTCGCCGTGCATCGCGAACAGCGTCACGCTGCACCTGCAGATTGCGCAAGGCGTAGGTCAGGTCCCAGTATGCTTTCTCTACCGTCGCGACGGTCTCGATCGCACGCTGCCTAAACTGAGTCTCGGTCAGTTCGACATTTTTCTTTGCGATCTCGATCGAGCGTCTCGGTTGATCGAAGCGACGACCGCGATACAGCGGCTGCGTCACCGAAAAGCTGAGGCTCGAATTAAGCTGCGGACTGAGTATCGAGATCGGATTGTCGGTGGTAACGCGGCTGTTATTAAAACCGCCCGACAGCACCGTACCGTTATTTGGCAGTGTTTTTGACAGAGCCAGATTGCCGAGAAATGTACCGACCGTTGTCTTTTGATTGCTGCTAAAGATACTGACATTCGGCGTGGTTGAACGGTCATAGTATGTTTGTCCCGACAGTCGCGTCTGGAAAAGCCCGCGCGCCGCGCGCAAGTCAAACTCCGCGATCGCCGCTGTCTTTCGCGTGACTTCGACGTCGCGGTTGTTTTCAAGCGCGAGCGTTATCGCGTCGGCGAGCGTCAGCGCCTTTTGCTCGGCGATGTCGACGCCGACACGCGACAACTCGGGCAAGCCGCGTTCGTCCGAACGATAATTTGGGGCGATCTCAGGCACACCCGGCAGATTTTCGGGTGATGGCGTCGGCGTTTGCGCGCAAAGTTCAGCGACAAACGCGAGCATAGTGAGAGCGACGATAGAGAAAAAGCGAAACATAAAAAAACTCTTACTATTTGCCAATGAGTGAGTTTGTCGCCGCCGAGAGCCGACGTTTTAGGCCGCCAAAGAGCCAATCCGCAAAACGGTTTACGTATCTAAACAAACGCAGCTCGGCGAGGTCATCGAATATTGAATAGAAAACCGGAACCGCGAGCAGCGTGAGCAGCAGACACAACGTCTGTCCGCCGACAACGAGCGTGCCGATCGAGCGGTTGGTTCCGGCGCCGGCGCCCGAACCGACTACGAGCGGTATCATCCCGGCAACGAGCGCGATCGTTGTCATCAGGATCGGGCGCAGGCGGTCGCGATTTGCCTGAATGATCGCGTCGTAGCGCGACATTCCCTGCGAGCGAAGATTATTTGTGTGATCGATCTGCAAGATCGCGTTCTTTTTGACGACGCCAAAGAGCAGCAACAGCCCCAAGCCCGAAAAGATGTTTACGGTTTGCCCGGCTACCAGCAAACTCAAGATGCCAAACGGCACCGACAGTGGCAGCGTGAGCAAAATCGTCACCGGGTGAATGAACGACTCAAACTGCGCAGCGAGCACGATATACATAAAGATGAATGACAACGCGAATGCGAGCAGAAAATAAAATAACGCTTTGCCCATCTCCTTCGACTGGCCGACGTAACCGGTTCTGTAACCGACGGGCAGGTTTAGCTCCTTAACAAACTGATCGATCGCGGCCGTGATGCTCGCCGCCGAACCGCCGGGACGTGTGTTGGCGAGTAGCGTGACCTGGCGCTGACGATTTGTGCGGTCGATGGCGCTCGGCCCGACACCCTCTCTTGTCGTAACGACACGCTCGAGCGTGACCCAACCAAGCTTTGTTGAAGGCACGATCACGCGTTTCAATCCTTCGAGACTTGTGCGGTATGGGTTGATCGCACGCACGCGGACCTCGTACTGATCGGTTCCCTGATTGAACGTCGTCGCTTGCTGGCCGGCGACGAGCGTGTTGAGCGCCTGCGAGACATCGCCGACACGCACGCCGAGATCTGCCGCGGTGTCACGGTCGACTTCGAGTTGGACTTCGGGTTTGCCCGAGATCAATGTCGAATCGACATCGACGGCGTCGGGAACTGCCTTCATCTTTGCGGCGATCTTCTCCGAGTACTCGGTCAGCTTTGCGATGTCCGGACCGGCGATCAAAAACTGCACGTTCGCGTTGCGAAAACCGCCGCCCGAAAACGCCTGTACCTGTTGGACGCCTGTTCGCAGCTCCGAGGGAAACTTTGACGTGATCAGATCGCGCGTGTCGGCCATCATCTGCTCTTGCGATTTTTCGCGCTGCTTTATGTCGGCCAATTTGACGTAGATCGTGCCGGCGTTGACAACCCGTTGCTGGCCGCCGCCCGCGGTTGCGAGCGTGTCGGTGACGCCCGGCATCTTGCGAACCTCGGACGCGATCTGCTCAAAGATCTGCGACGTTTGCCCAAGACTCGAGCCCTCGGGCACGCGAACCGAGATCTCGAACTGCGATTGATCATCAACCGGCAGAAAGTTCTTGCCGACAAACATAAACAGCGGCAGGATGCTGAGAAGAACAAGCACGCATAATGTCACTATCAACCAGCGATGCGCCATCGAGAATCGCAGCAGCCACGTGTAAACGCCATCAACGTGTCTAAACCAGCCGGTGTAATGCGAGTCGCTGGTCCCATGTTCCAAGTCCAAAGTCGCGGGTTTTTCGTCCTCCGACAACATTCCGTCTCCGTGGACTTCGCCGTTACCGGCTTTGGACTTTGGACCTTGGACCTTCGACTTTTTAATAAGTCGGGCGGCGAGCATCGGCGTCAGGGTGAACGACACGATCAGCGAAACCGCGACCGCAAACGACGCAGTCAGGCCGAACGACGACATAAATCTGCCGACGATGCCCTGCATAAAGCCAATGGGGACGAAAACTGCCATCAGCGACAATGTCGTCGCAAGCACCGCGAGGCCGATCTCGCGCGTGCCTTCGATCGCGGCTTGAAATGGGTTCATGCCCTTCTCGTCGACAAAGCGATAAATGTTCTCGAGCACAACGATCGCGTCGTCGATGACGATGCCGACCATCAGTGTGAGCGACAGCATTGTGATCGAGTTGAGCGTGTAGCCCATCGCGTACATCAGGGCGAATGTCGAGATGATCGAGGTGGGAATGGCCAGGGCAGCGATAAAGGTCGCGCGAAAATTCCACAAGAAGAAAAAGACCACGATCGCCGCGAGTATCGACCCGACGATCAAGTGCTCCTCGATGTTGCGCAGACTGTTCTCGATAAAGATCGAGTTATCGCCGATGATGCGCATCTGAAAATCTTTTGGCAACGTCGGTTCGATCTCTTTCAGGCGTTCTTTTATCTCGCGAGCGACGGCGACCGTGTTTTGTCCCGATTGTTTTGCAACGATCAAGGTGACGGCCGGCTGGCCGTTAAGACGTGCTTCGGAACGCGGCTCTTCGGCGCCGTCCTCGACATAGCCGAGATCTTTTACTTTGACCTGGTAACCGCCGCGATTTGCAACAATGAGGTCGTTAAACTCCTCTGCCTTTTGGATCTTGCCGACGGTGCGAACGCTCGTCTCGGTTTGTCCCTCGTCGAGACGCCCGCTCGGGAACTCCATATTCTGAAACGCGAGCGCACCCGATATCTCGGCCGGCGTTACGTTATACGAACGCATTTTGTCGGGATCGACCCAGACATTTATCTGCCGGTCGACGCCGCCGATGATCGTGATCTGACCGACGCCATTGATCGACTCGATGCGTTCTTTGACTTTGTTCTTGGCGGTTTCAGTTACTTCTCTAAGCGAGCGCGGAGCGGAAATTGAAATTCTTAGAACCGGTGCCGCGTCTGTATCGAGTTTTTGAACAGTCGGCTGCTCGGCCGTCTGTGGCAGATTTGGGATGACGGTCTGCACGCGATTCTCGACCTCTTGAGCAGCGATGTTCACGTCCTTTTCAAGCACGAACTGAACGAACACCTGCGAGACGCCTTCGATCGATGTTGAGCGCAACTCATCGATCCCGCTAATTGTGTTCACCGCTTCCTCGACCTTTTCGGTGATCTCGGTTTCGATCTCTTGCGGGCTCGCGCCAGGATTTACGACCGTGACAGTTATCGTGGGGAAATCGATCTTCGGAAAAAGATCAACGCCGAGACTGAAGAACGAGAACGCGCCGACAACCACCAGCGACAAGATCAGCATCGTCGCAAAAACGGGGCGCTTTACACAGATTTCAGCTAACCACTGCATAACTACTTAGTCCAAAGTCCAATGTCCCGTGCCCAAAGTCACTTGTATTTGCTCCCTTTCATATCCGACTGCTGCAAATACTTCATCAAACCGCTAATCAGCTTGCTCGTCTCAGTCAGTTGTTCATAAGTAGAATCAAACGACTCAGTGTCTATGTAGCTTTGGTCAAAGGCGACATAAAGTTGAGACTTGAGTTCACCGCAGGAACCTTTTGCGATCGAAAGAAACTGAATAAACTCCTTGTCTCCACCACGTTCGAACCCTTCGGCAATATTCGAGCTAATTGATATCGCAGCGCGCCGCATCTGATCTTTCAGGGCAAAATCACGTACGAATTCACCGCTTGAGCTAACTTCATAAACTCGTCGCGTAACTTGTCGAGCAAGTTTCCACGACTCAATGTCTTCAAATCTTTCGATTTTTGCCATAACTTTGTAACTAACACCGAGCGACTTTGGACATCGGACTTTGGACTTTGGACTCTGGACTCCGGACTAAAGTGCCCTAACCATGACGCCATCATAAAGTTCGGCGAGATTATTCGTCGCGACGATCTCGTTCTCGGCGAGCCCGTTTTTTACCTGGATCGTTTCACCCTCGAGCAAACCGAGCTGGACGAGCCGCTCGCGGGCAGCGCCGTCCTTTATCACATAAACCTTGTTGACATCGCCCTCGGTCTTCACCGCCGACGCCGGTATCATCACGGCGTTCTCGCCTCGTGATTGAGTGATGCGAACGGTTGCAAACTGTCCGGGCTTTAGCAACCCATCCGGGTTTGGAACCTCGGCTTCGACCGTTAATGTACGCGCCTGTTGATTGAGACTCGGCAGGATGCGAGCGACGGTGCCGGCAAAGTTCCGATCCGGATAGGCGCTCGTCTGCAGGCTGATGCTCTGACCGGTTGCGACCTTGCCGATTGATGCTTCCGGAACGTCGATCTTCAACCTCAAGACGTAAGTGCGAACGATCGTTGCGATCTTTGCATTTGGGACACTCGGCGAAATGAATTCACCGAGATCTGCGGTGCGCTCCGATATGTAACCGCTGATCGGCGCGAGCACCGCCGTGTCTGTCAATGATTTGCGTGCCTGATCGACCTGAGTCTGCGCGGTTGTGATCGCAGACTTTGCCGACGCAACTTGCGCCTCGGCAGAGTTGATCGCTTTCACGGCAACCGCCGCATTAGATCGCGCTTCGTCGAGTTGACCGAGCAGAGCGTCACGCTGAGCCCTGCGCTGATCGAGGGCAGCTTTCGAAACGTCGCCGGTGTTGTAGAGCCTTTCCGCTCTCACAAGCTCTTTTTCTGCGAGTTCAAGGTTCGCCCTTACGGACTTAACCTGCGAGAACTTGTCTATATCAAACGTTTCCCCATCTCTGACGCCAAGCCTTGCCTGCGCAGAACGCAACGCCGCGACGGCCTGCCCCAGCGCTTTTTGCTGCTGCTGAACCTGCGCCTCGGCTGTCTGCAGTCTGATCTGAGCATCGCGCGGATCGAGCCTTAACAGTACGCTGCCTTTTGTCACATAGCTGCCGACATCAAAATTTACTTCGACGACCTTGCCGCCGATCGCCGGAGCGACATCGGTCGCGGCATCGCTCGCTAGGTTTCCGGTCGCTTCAAAATATGTCGGTATCTGTCTGATGACGGCCTGCGTTGTCGTGACATCGATCACGGTAGGTTGCGTGTTCGCATTCGCATTGGCGCTCTCGCCTCTCGAACCGCAGGACGACAATGCGAACAATGTCGCCACAGCCAAAACTGCACCAACTACGTTTGTAAATCCTCTCTTTGTCATCGTTATGCCCTGATGCCTCTTAGCAGAATCTGCGAAAAATTCTCCGCCGCCTCTTCGTTCGTGATGTTAAGCAGCGCGCGCTTTTTGTCCCACAGGATCACGTTTAGCGAGTGGTGGATCAGCATGCCCAAAAATGCGCGAACCGCGACTCGAGGCTCGATATCCCGAAAGGCGCCGTCACGTTGCCTTTCCTCTATATAGCCGCCGATAAAACCATAGATGCGTGCGACAAACTCGCTAAAGAACCGCTCGGCAAGCTCATGCTCCTCGAGGGCCGAGTACATGAGCAGCCGCAGAAACCCGACGTCGGACTGCTGTTTGTTCAAGGCGTTGATTGCCAGGCGATAAAATACTCTGTCGTCGTCTTTGCGATGAATCGCGTCGAGCAGCTCCGCGTCCTCCTCCCATGGGAACTTCATGCCGTCGTGACGCGCCTTGTCGTCTAGAATTGCGTGATAAATGTCACTCTTTTTAGCGAAATGGCGAAAGATGATCGCCTCGGACACGCCCGCCGCACGGGCGATCTCCTTTGTCGTCGTCCCGCTAAAACCTTTCTGCGAGAACAGCTCGATCGCGGTGTGCAATATCTGCTCACGACGCTCATCGGCCTTCATTCGCCCGGTTTGATCATCTTTTAGGATGTCGCTTATCAATTTCTTTCGGCTCCCAGTTAAGTAAGTGCTCACTAACTTAATCGATAACTTCGCATTTTGCTCGATTATTTGTCAAGCACAATTTCCCATCGTAGCTATTTACTTATATTATTAGAGATGTTGATGTAAGTGTTCACTCACCAGAAAGAGTGAACAATGCGAATCTTAATTCGTTACAACCATCGAGCGGCCGATGTTCATCAGAAGCGTCGCACAAGTTGGCGAGTCATATTAGCCAGAGCAATTAATTCAATTATTTTGGAGGTAGTGTCATAATGTCGGAATTTGAAGCAGAAGTTAAAAAAGCGGAAAAGGAATTGGAGCAGAGCCTTATACCGGTCGGCGGTGAGCCATTTACGGACAAGGTGACGGAGGACGAATTTTTAGGAGATTTGAAGATGCAGGCACAGGAATACGCTACAAAGGTACAGGACGCGGCAAAGAAGGCGAGCGACTTTGCGAACGAGAAGTTCACGGCAGCCGGGGACAAATTCAAAGAAATGTCGGCTAAGGACCCGAAAGAGCTGGTCGAGGACGCAAAAGAGTTTGCACGGCAAAAGCCGGGTCAGACCATCCTGATCTCAGCGGCCGTCGGTCTGGTCTTGGGACTGATCCTCCGCGGCGGACGGAAGTAAACCGTGGATCTGAGAATTCAGGTCGTAGTTAAGACAGGCGGCTTGCGTTAAGCAAGCCGCCTTTTTTGTCGGTATAACTTCGCCGGAGTCTACGCCTGTTCGTGGATCAGACGTCTGACCTGATCGCCGAAGAGCACGTTGATCTTTCGCGGTTCGATGACCTCGGTGACCTCACCGCGGCCGAATTTATCGTGCGTCATCGCCTGACCTTTTTTGTATTTACGCATTCGGTCATATGGCGCGGCGTTTTTGCCGGTCCCCATTGAGACGGCGGTTTTTACACCGCGTGTGAATGTGCTCAGCGTCTCGCAGGTCTCGCAAACGGCCTTTGTGACGACGCCCTGTTTGGTTACCGCGTCGATCCGGTGGATCTGCTCGATATCGCATGCGGCGCACATCATCTCGGTTTTATCACCGGCAGCAAAAGTTGGTTTTTTCTTGATCATTTTTATTACCTCTATCTCTACTTATCGTCCTCGCCGCGAGCGAAACGAGCGAAAGCTGCGTTTCGGTGCGGATGGTTGTTTCGTTAACGAACTCGCTTCAGCAAATGCGTGCCCGCCAAATTCAGGATGCACGACGCGTTCGACCTTTTCGCCAGTCAGGCGTTCGATCGCGCGCATCGAGTGTTCCTCGGCGAGCGTGAATATTGTGATCGCCTTGCCGGCGTTACCTGCCCGACCGGTTCGGCCGATCCGGTGAACGTAATCCTCGGGCGCCTCAGGTATGTCGTAGTTGATGACGTGCTGGACCGAATCGATGTCGATGCCGCGTGCGGCGACGTCGGTCGCGACCAGCACGTTTGTCTTCCCTGCCTTGAACGCATTGAGCGCCGCATCGCGCTGTGCCTGCGAACGGTCGCCGTGAATTCGGTTGCTGCTGTGCGAACGCTTCTCCAGCACGTGTGCGAGACGATCGGCGCCACGTTTTGTCCGTGTAAAGACCAGAACGCGTTGGAGGTCATCTTTTTCGAGAAGATCGAGCAGAAGGACCATCTTTGAGTGCGGTGCGACCGAGTAGGCCGTTTGCTCGACGAGCCGTGCGGCTTTGCCACGCGGGCTGACCTCGATCATCTCAGGATTGGTCAGCATCTTATGCGCGATCCCTTCGATCTGGCCCGACATCGTCGCCGAGAAAAGCAGCGTCTGACGTTTTTCCGGAATAGCCTTCGAGATACGCTTGATCGACGGCAAAAAGCCCATATCGAGCATTCGGTCCGCTTCGTCGAGTACCAACGTGGTCAATCCGCGAAAATCGATCAGGCCCTGATCCATAAAATCGATCAGCCGGCCCGGCGTCGCGATAATGATATTCGCACCGCGCCGGAGGCTGTCCATCTGGCGTTTGTAACCCGAACCGCCGATGATCGCCGTGCAGGTCACGCCCTTTGGCGCAAATTGCCGACAAAATTCCTCGGTTTGATTTGCAAGCTCGCGCGTCGGTGAGAGCACCAGCACGCGTGTGCCGGGACCCTTTGGCCCTGCGATAAGTTTGTTTAGTATTGGCAGCAAAAAGGCTGCGGTTTTGCCCGTGCCGGTCTCGGCACAAGCGATCATGTCCCGGCCGTTCATTACAACCGGAATAGCCTGCTTTTGGATGGGTGTAGGCTCTGTGTAACCCATTGAGGCGCATTTGTCCGTCAATACGGACGCAAGGCCTAAGTCTTTAAAATTCATTTATTTAAGATCGATCTCTCGTGTCACCGAGGAACTCACATTCAGAACCGGCGCACTTGAGCGCACAATAGTTCTGACAAATTCTTCAGGATGTAATAAGAAGTTACTAACGCGGAGTGATCTTCAGTGTAACGGTGGCAATAAAGGAACAGCGTTCGAGGGCAAACAACTAAGTTGCCGCTTCTAACAGTATTTAACGAACCGTGTCTCGAACTATCCTAAACGCTTGCTCACGTTGAGAGCGTATTTACCGTCGACGAAGAGATACGGAATTATCAAACTCCTACCCTACAGGGTTTTTACATTATTAGCAAGCTAATTATTAACGTGCTTATCCCTTGTGAGCAAGTAAGCAGTAAATAATGCCGCTAGGAACCGAAATTCCTAGCGGGCGATTAGTTGTTTGTTATAGGCCGACTATTTCTTGCGACCGTCCTTAGGGTTGGTATCAACGACCTGAACCCAACGCTGTCCTGATCGTTGAGTCGGCGGTGCTGGCTCACCTTTGACCATCGTCGCACGACGATCACCTGAGCGATAGATGCCAGAATCCTGAACGGTCTGACCCGGTTTAACAGTGGTTGTTTTGTTTTTCATTTATTTTAATGCCCAATCGGGACTTGCTGTAATTTGGTTGACAGCAGGGCATTAAAACGGCTATCCTGATGACGGTTAACCGCTTGTTGCCTTGCTCGCAACGTTTTAGTAAAGTGGCCCGCTCCGAAATAGCGGGTCATTTTTATTTTAGCGCAAAATGTTGTTTTAGCGAAGAAAAATAATCCCGTAAGTCGCGCAATTACAACAATTACAAGTATTTCAACAAGTTACGTCCACCAGATATTGTGGCGGGGATCTGTGTTAAAATTACGCTGTGGTCAAAGAAAAAAAGAATCTAGACAAATCAGACGCGGAAAACGGCGACGAGCAACCAGTTCCGCCCGTGCCGTTCAATGTATTTGAGGACGCCTTAAAAAGAGTTAGTAGGGATATTTCCGAACTTGAGAGAGAAAGGATAGAAACATCGGTTCCGCCGATTGACGGCGATTGTAGCGAAAACAAAACTCGTCAACGTAAGTCTGAAGATTCTTCGGACTGACGTGCTTGTAAACACCTCGAATCCCGCCTTTCATTAGCGACCAAAAACCTTCAATCGAATTTGTGTGAATGTCACCCCTGACCCAAACCTTAGTGGAGTGATTGACCCGCCTATGTTGGAAACCCTGATGCCGCATTGCCGTATAGGATTTGTGCTCATCTGTGTATAGCATTGTTTCCTTTTTAACGTGATCTGTAATGAAAGGAACAAGTGTTCGCCGTTTTGTATCGGGAACAACTTTTGCAATAACCGAACCTTTGCGTTCGACGGCTCCGGCGACAACGGTTTTATAAGTTGGCACTCCGGCTTTTCTCTTATGCCCTTTTGAACCGACCCAAGTTTCGTCGATTTCCACCGACTGCCCCGAACCGCCGATCTTGGTTTCGGATTCGTCTAGCATTGTGCGAATCAAGTGGAACATTCGCCACGCCGTTTTGTAGGTGCATCCCAACTCACGCTCCAACTGCTTCGCGGCAATACCGCACCGCGTCGATGACATTAGGTAAGTTGCATAAAACCAATCAACGAGCGGCGTAGTGCTTTTGTGATAGATCGTGTTAGCGGTCGGATAAATGTGGCGTCCGCATCCCTGACAAGAATACGAGCGGCGGTTCGCAACCTTATGATGTGCGGTTACGTCTTGGCACTTAACACAAAAAATGCCGTTTGGATACAGGTGATTTTTCAGCCATTCAAGACAGGCATCCTCGTTAGGAAATTGCTTGCGGAAGTCTTTGACCGTGTATCTTTTCATTCGTATTTTCGGTTCCATGTTTATATTATGCGTGAGCGGTCAAGCAATGTCAATCGCAAAAATACGCGGATAGAAAAGACTCCTATCCGCGTAACTATCCTAATGCCAAGATAATAGAAGTTAAGTTTTTGTCTTGCTTACAGGTCGATCAAATTTTCGCATCAATTTCTCAGCGAGCCTCTCACCGGCTTCCTTTGGAGAAATAGAAACATCCTTAAAACCTCCCCGTTCTATGATTTCGTTGGGCAACCACGAATGACCTCTAACAGGCCGTTGTTCATGTCGCTCGAGTTTTTCTTTGGCGCTTTTCATCCTTTCTCTCCTTATAATTATTTGCAAAAAAATGAGGATTTTTATCGGCATCAAAATAGTGTTTTCTGTCAATCCATACGAATCCATCTCCTTTAGTAATTACGGCCACATCAACCGGACCGCCAACGGTTTCCAGAACCGGCGTTACCCGTCTCTTCGAGGACGTCAAATTAACCATTGATGCCGCCATAGAAGCCAGTTCATCAACGGGCAATGTCGAAACAGTAGCGTTCATCGGGTTTGTATTTCGTCTTGCAATCCATTCATCCCTTTCCTTTTCAAAATCCGTGAGCAAGTCTTTACCGGTATCCTTGAAATGCTTCGTTAAAACCTTAATCTGTGCATCGGATAACTTTCCTTCTAATGCAACCGCTATTTTATCTGGATAGGTATCCAGTATTTTTCGTAACAAGCCGTCAATATAGGACTTATGATTAGGCGAGATACCATCCCTAAATGTATGGACCATCTCACTTTGAGCGAATGGTTCAATAACCGCGGAGTTGCGGTTGCTCACGGTTTCTCGACGAATAGGTATAAATTTCAATTTATCATTGACCACAGCTTCGATGTCGTAGGCTACCAATGTAGGATAAATTTCGCGTTCTCCATAGCCCGCAATCACAACGCCTGAACTATCTGGTTGTTTCTCTTGTTCCCTAATAAATGTATTCTTAGTGACCGCAAGAAAAGCAATGCGTTTGAATTTAGTGATCAGGCTTCTTGAAACTAGTTTAGAGTCCGTAAAGTTTTCCTTCAGTCTCTTCACGGCAAAATTGAGGGCTTGAGCATAACGTTTGTAAAAAGCCTTTTCGGCCAGCCGAAAGGTTGTTATGTTGGGTAATGCTTCGAGTTCAGCGAGCTCCTCATCAACCGTTTTCGCGAATAGCGTTGATAGCAGTCGCGAGATTTCGTCCGCATCAACAGCTTGATCAGTAACCGATAAAATTTTAAACATTTCTGCCTGAAAAGCATTAAATATTCTCGCTCCGGCTTGGTCAGCAATCTTGAATACCGCCATTATTTGGAGATCGGAAGGAAAATAAAATTTATTGCCATTTATGTGGTCAACAAAATTTTTTCCATATTCTTCTAATGTTGAGAATCTCCTATCACGTAGCGTCTTCTTACGATATTCCTTGATGATGATTTCCCAAGGAATTGTCATCAAGCTCGCAGCACCATAAATCATTATTCCTACCGGTTCGTGCCTAGAGAGCGTGAACAACTTATTTGTTGTATAAATTTTCGCGCTAGCGCGTTGAATGAAAGGAAGCGAAAAGGTAACCGCGCTATCGGCAGCTAACGCAATGCCAAATTTATTCATCACTACGATTTCAGCCGTCATAATGAAACCAATTTAATCTCCGTCCTGCTTACTCCAGCGTGCCCGTGCCGCATTGGAAGCAATTTCTGATCGTTTCTCTGCGGAGAGTTTTGCTGCCCGAGCCTTTCCACCCTTAAGGCCGCCGCGCCGACCCAATAAAACAGCCAGCGGGTCTTTGCCCGTTTCATTTTCGGTTTCGGCTATAATCTCATCAATGAGAAGTTTTGCCGCCGCGTTCTCGTAAACCTTACGAGAACGCGGCTTGCTTGAGCGGTTTCGCATAATAATTTATTATTTACCTATCCCGCGCTTTGTGTCAAGTTAAATTGTCAAAGATCAG
Source organism: Pyrinomonadaceae bacterium (assembly GCA_046154245.1). Taxonomy (GTDB): domain Bacteria; phylum Acidobacteriota; class Blastocatellia; order Pyrinomonadales; family Pyrinomonadaceae; genus OLB17. The sequence goes on along the minus strand of JBJXFZ010000009.1, from coordinate 10,962 downwards.
ATTAAACTGTCACCAGCAACGATGGCCGCCTACTTGCTCAGAGGGGATAAGCGCCATTATTAAGATGGGCTTGGAACGCCCACTCCTTTCCTTACTGTGTTGAATGCTTTGTCACCGAAACACACGATATGCCGATTCGTTGATCTATCAACCAGAATAGCCGGTAGCGCTGTCGCAATTGAACAAAATGACTTACACTTACACATTATACATATTATAATAGGTATAATTTTCAATATGTGCCTAACTATATGAAACTAAATAAGATATTCAAGCCATATAATCCATGGTGGACGAAGAACGGCCAACCGTTCCTGCTTCCTGACTTCAAAAGGCCTATTTTTCATCACCTTTTACAGGATTTAGAACAGTTGCCGCAAATGCTGTCGATCACCGGGCCCCGCCGAATTGGAAAGAGCACACTTTTATTACAATTAATACAACACCTTCTTGAGACAGGTATCTCACCCGAAAGATTAGTCTATTATTCATTTGACGACCCCGCGCTCGAAACAAGTAACGTTCGTGTGGATGATGTAATTGACAGCACGATGAAATTGATTGGGGGCAACCGCAACGAAGGCGTTACATATCTGTTTCTCGATGAAATTCAAAAGCTTGAGAAGTGGGAGCTTTACCTTAAGAAATATTACGATCTTCAATATCCCATCAAGGTGATAATTTCTGGTTCGGCATCTTCGCCTATATTCAAAAAAAGCAGGGAGAGTCTGCTCGGACGCGTGAAAGATCATCATCTTTTACCATTCTCTTTTCGAGAATACGCACTCTATAAACTTCGTGACAATCCAAGACTTTCTGAAGAACTAGAGCGCACGTTTGAAATGGGTAAGGTGGTTCAGGGGCTAATTATTGAGGATCCCAATGTGTCTGTAGAAACAGCCGACATACCTTTACTTTCTAGTGCCTTGAGATCTGAACTCGAACTTCTGTTGAATAGTTTTTTCATCGAAGGTGGGTTTCCAGAAGTTTGGACAATGCCAACTTGGATTGAAAAACAAGAGTATCTTTACGACAACCAAGTAAAGAAAGTCATTTACGAAGATTTACTATTGGCAGCGGAGTTTCGGAAGCCAGAATTGTTGAAGCGGTTCTATATCTCGTTGCTTGAGCGACCCGGACAAGAGGTTGCGGTTCAATCCGTATCCCAAGAAATTGCGATCAATGCTGCCCAGATCGAAAAGTATCTGCCTTTACTGGAAATGACGGATTTGGTTTACCGACTTTCAAAATTCCGATCGGGTTCTCTGCGAGTACGTCGAGGAAATATGAAGTTTTATCTCGTGGATCTTGCTTTAAGAAATGCGGTTCTACGTCTCACCGACTCGCTTTTGGATGACGACGCAATGCTTGGCCTCTACGCTGAGAACTTAGTTTTCCTCACATTAAAAAAATGGCGCGGTACGATTCAAATGGATTATTATCGGGAACGTGATGATGAAGTGGATTTCATTGTGCATATTGCTCCAAGTAGATTTTTACCCGTCGAAGTAAAGTATCAGAATCAGATTCATCAAAAAGATTTTCGCAGTATCGAGAAATTCATAAAAAGGTTTCCGAAATCAGTCCGACCGATTATGGTCACTAAGAAGTGGGAAGATTACGGCAGTTTTGATAACGGATTCAAAATTCCATTACCGATCTTTCTTTTACTGTTTGATTGACGGGTTGAATTGAACCCAATCTACCGCGACTTCTTTCGGCGTTCGTCTTTTGCCGTCAACCTCGTAGTTCAGCCGCCGCATCTCTTCGGTCGAGATGGCGTTACTGAGCGCCGCAAAGACTTCGGCAAGATCAGCAGCCACCTCGTTTCGAGCAATAAACACGGCCTGATACGGCGGGAAGTGGCGCCGGTCGTCCGTGAGTTGAAACAGATCGAGCGCCGAGATCAGGCCGTCGGTCGAGTTGCCGGCGATGATGTCGAGTTCGCCCGATTGGAGAGCGCGATAAGTTAAGGACAGGTCCATTTCGCGGGGGTTTTTGGCAAATCTAAGGCCATAGGCCTTTACAAAACCCGGATAACCATCGGCTCGCGACATAAAATCCTGACCAAAGCCGGCCTGCCAGCCGCGGGCGAGCGGCACGGCATCTGAGATCGTCTTCAGGTTGTTCTCACGCGCGACACGCCCGCGCACCAGTATCGCAAAATCATTCGAGAACCCGAGCGGCGGGCTTAGCGTGAGGTTGAACTTGCTCGAATACTCCGCCTTTGTTTCGGCGTAAACTCGCTGCGGGTCGGTAACGGGCGCACGTTTGAGGATCGCCGTGTAGGCTGTGCCGGTGTATTCGGGATAGACGTCGATCTGCTTTGACAAAAGGCTGTCGTGCGCTAAGTTGCCGCCGAGCTCGAATTGCCGTGTGACCGCAAGCCCACGCCTCTCGAGCATCTGGGCGAGTATCTCGGCGAGAATGACGGACTCGGTAAAGTCTTTTGAGCCGACCACAATCGTTTTCGCATTGGGCGTTTCAAAGGCTCGATCCGAATCCGGCGCATTGTTACCCGGCAAATAACTCAAACCAATGATCGTGGCGAATATCGCGATGACGAGTGACGCAAAAATTCTTCTGCGTGATGCAAAAGCTCTTTGACCGATCTCGTATGACTTTTCAAACTGTCCGAGCGCAAAATCGCTGAGCAGCGCTAACACCGCCGCGGCTAGAGCGCCGGCGACGAGCAGGTTGTTATCGTTTTGGCGAAGCCCTCGAAAGATGTACGTCCCAAGCCCGCCGGCACCGACGGCGGCCGCGACCGTAGCGACGCCGACCGAGATAACCACCGCGACTCTGACGCCGGTAAGGATCACGGGCATCGCGAGCGGCAGCTCGATCATTCTCAAACGCTGCCAACCGGTCATGCCGAGCGAGTCGGCTGCCTCGATCAACTTCGCGTCAATGCCCAGAATTCCCGTGACAGTGTTGCGAATAACCGGCAGCAAGGCGTAAAGGGCGAGCGCGATGATCGCAGTGCGCGCGCCGATGCCGCCGATAAACGGAATCGGTATCAGCAGGCCGAACAACGCAAGGCTCGGCACTGTCTGCATAACATTTGCAAAGCCGAGTACCGGCGTACGCAAAGGTTTTACGCGGGTTAGCAAAACGCCGAGCGGGATGCCGATCAAAAGGGCCGCACCTGTAGAAATCAGAACGAGAAAGATGTGCTCGCGGGTCAGCACGAGGAGTTCTTGCCAATTCTGCTTTAGAAACTCGAAGAAGTTCATAACGCGACCGTTGCGAGATACTCTCGCACAAGCGGCAATGTGGACGCGCGAAAATTCTCAGGCACGTCACTCAAGACAATTCGGCCTTTGTCCATCAGAGCAATTCGTGTCGCCAGTATCATCGCTTCGTGAAGGTCGTGTGTGACAAACACAGCGGTTTTGCCAAGATCCCGGACAAGGCGGGCAAACTCTTTTTGCAGTCGCGCGCGCGTAATTGCATCAAGCGCGCCGAAAGGTTCGTCGAGCAGCAGCAGATCAGGATCGCTCGCAAGCGCGCGTGCGACACCGACGCGCTGACGCTGACCGCCAGAGAGTTCGTGTGGATAGCGCGCGGCAAACTTTGCCGGATCGAGACCAACGAGCGAGAGCATTTCGTCGGCACGTGTATTCGCAGCGGACACATCGGCGTCTGCAAGCGTGAGCGGCAAGGCAACATTCTCGGCGACGCTCAAATGCGGAAACAAACCACCGTCTTGCAAAACGTAACCGATACGGCGACGCAATTCGATCACGTTCCATTCACGTGTCGATCTGCCATCAATGACGACGTCGCCCGCCGTTGGTTCGATAAGGCGGTTTATGAGTTTCAGGGTTGTCGTCTTGCCGCAGCCCGACTCGCCGAGCAGGACGAGGACTTCGCCGCGATAAACCTTCAAACTAATATCGCTAAGTATTGCTCCTCCGCCGATTTCATAGTCAACCCGATCAAATTCAACGATTGATAGGTTGCTTTCGCTCATTACTTTAGAAATTGGTACTCGTTAGGAATAAAACTAGTCTTGAAATGGAAGTGTTCCTAGTTGCGAAGACAACGACTCCCGAATGTTAATGATTTGAAAATCGACCGACGATTTCCGCGACAAAAGATTGTAGATTTTTATCGACTCCACATCAGAGGTCGCAAAGTGGGTTACGTCGGGATCTACTTTAGCTTGTGCAAAAAGTTTGGTGTCGTTTGGAATTATTAAACGTGTCGATACATCAAGACCATCGTTAGATTTTTCTTCGAAAACAATCCGAGCATATTCTCCGGCCTGTACCGCATGATTTGAGTTGAACGGGATGATTTCAAGATTCCTAAGCGGCAATTCGTCAAGTTGTCCGCGCACGCAATATTCGGCAATACTAATTGTAGAAAGCTTTAGAGTAAATCCTTTTTCGGTGAAATAACGATAGAACGACAATGCACTTGGGTGTAGAACGTCATTTTCATTCATCAGTCGAATGCAAAAACTCGTATCAAGTTGAATTGACCGTATATCCACAATTATCCGCGAAGCCGAGACAACCAATCGTCAGCGTCGGAAATTCCTCTCCAACTTGCCGAGGCTTTTGCTATTAAACCATTAAGATAATCTTGATCCGCTCTTTTGTCGTAGTTAATGATTTCGACTAAATTCAAAGAGCTTTTGTCGATCTCGCCCGTATGGATATTTTGTTTGCCAGTGGCGCGTATGCCATAAAGCTTGTAAAGCGGATTCGCCTCATAATCACCTAACATCTGTTTTTCAGCGGATATCTTCAGTAAACCGAATTCCTTCGTATCGAGATGAATGTTCGCTTCACTTTTACCGCCCGCATCTTGGAGGGTGCCATAAAAGTAGAACTCCGCATGAGCCCAAATCTCATCGCTTCGGACGAAAGCGGTGTCCTTATTGATTTCCAGATTACTCGTGTTAGGTAAAGATGTGCTGATTTCGAACGCTACATCTTGTTTACGGGCAGATTCTTGAAAAAACTCAAGAGCCTTTGCTGTCGGCGATTCGAGAAAATCAATCGAGTAACCACTCTGTTGAACGCTCAACAATATGGCATTGAATCCAATTACGGCTTGCAGAGCGGTTTTAAGAACATGACGGACCGAACCGTCCTTTATCTCATAAGAAATGCTAGGACGATCTCTTTTGCCGCCTGGATAAAGCAAATTTTCAGCATGTTGTAATACAGCGATTATCTCTTTGATGTCGTAGTTGTCAGGCGATATCTCAATTGCCCCTTTTCTACCAACAACCCGAATTTCTATGTAACCTGTCTTGTCCATCACACTGACCATCGAAATCATATACCAACTTCGTCGTAGTATCTACTCCCACTCGATCGTGCTCGGCGGTTTTGACGAGATGTCGTAAACAACGCGGTTAATGCCGCGAACTTCGCTCGTGATGCGCGACGAGACGCGTGCGAGAAAGTCGTGCGGCAGACGTGCCCAATCGGCCGTCATGCCGTCAGTCGAGGTCACGGCGCGCAGAGCAACGGTTTTCTCATAGGTGCGAAAATCGCCCATCACGCCGACACTCCGTATAGGCAGCAACGCGGCAAATGCCTGCCAGACGTCTTTGTAAAGGTCGAAATTGTGCAGTTCGTCGATGAAGATGCGATCGGCTTTTTGCAGAAGCTCGACCTTCTCAGGTGTGATGTCGCCGAGGATTCGCACGCCGAGGCCGGGGCCGGGAAATGGATGTCGTTCGAGGATCATCTCCGGAATGCCAAGGTCGCGGCCGATGAGACGGACTTCGTCCTTGAAAAGTTCTCGAAGCGGCTCGATAAGTTTTAAGTTCATCTTTTCGGGCAGGCCGCCTACGTTGTGGTGAGTTTTTATCGTGACCGACGCGCCGCGTAAGCTGACGGACTCGATCACATCGGGATAAAGCGTGCCTTGGACGAGCCATTTCACATCGCCGATCTTGCGGGCCTCGGCGTCGAAAATGTCAATGAACTTCGCACCGATCGCTTTGCGTTTGGCCTCAGGATCGACGACACCCGCGAGCACCGAGTAAAATTCTGCCGACGCATCGACGCCGCGCACGTTCAGATGCATGTTGTCGTTGTAGACCGTGAGCGTATCCTCGAATTCGCGCTGACGCAGCAGGCCATTGTTGACGAATATGCACGTCTGCCGTTCGCCGATCGCTTCGTGCACGAGGGCCGCAGCGACCGTCGAATCGACGCCGCCCGACAGACCGCAAACGACGTTGTCGGAGGCGCCGACAGTCTCGCGTATCTTTTCGATCTCTTCCTTAATAAAACTCGCCGGCGTCCAGTCACCTTTGAGGGCGCACACCTTGAACAAATAATTTCGAAGTATCTCTTTGCCGAGCAGCGTGTGACTCACCTCGGGGTGAAACTGTACGCAGTAGATGCCGCGTTCCTCGTTCTCCATCGCCGTCACTACGTCGCCCGTTGTAGCGGTTGTCGTAAACCCGGCCGGCAGACGCGTCACGTGGTCGCCGTGACTCATCCAAACGTCTAGTTCGAACGGCAACTCGCTAAACAGCCGTGTTGCGCCGCTGAGCACCTTGAGCTTTGCGTGCCCGTATTCGCGCGCACCCGCGGGTTCGATCGCGCCGCCGAGATGGTGCGCTGCGAGCTGCATTCCGTAACAAATGCCGAGGATGGGAACGTCCAATTTATCAAAAAAATCGCCCGCAACACGCGGAGCGTCGTCATCGGTCACGCTCGACGGCCCGCCGGACAATATCACGCCTTTTGGCCGCTTTTTTACTATCTCATCGACCGATAGATGGAACGGATGTATCTCGCAGTAAACGCCCTGCTCACGCACGCGGCGTGCGATCAACTGCGTGTACTGAGAGCCAAAATCAAGGATCAAGATAAGTTCGTGGTGCAATTCGCGTCTCCGTCTACTTGTTGTAAGGCAAGATTATACGGTGAATTCACGTGATTGTCAGACGCGGGGTGCGGCGCCCAATTACTTGACAACACGGGGCGAAGTTTTTAATCTTGATGTTCGTCTCGGCTTGAGACGTGCCATATTCCGCAGTAGCTCAATGGCAGAGCATTCGGCTGTTAACCGAAGGGTTGTAAGTTCGAGTCTTACCTGCGGAGCCAATTATGATGAGGGGACGCCGCCAAAGCGTCCTCTTCTTATTTCATCCCTCTATGTTTTGGGTGTACGTGTTGGAGAATCCGAAAGGCAGGTTTTACATCGGCCAAACCTCGAATCTCGTTAACCGACTACAAGCTCACAACTGCACCGATACTGTCGATGTTCATTACACCCGCAAGAACGTGCCGTGGCGGCTCGTCTGGTCAGAGCAACATGAATCTCGAAGTTCCGCGATCCTACGCGAACGACAAATAAAGCGCATGAAGTCTGCAAAGTGGATTCGCGCAAATCTATTGGCAGAGCATTCGGTTGTTGACCCGGATGAGTTGGGATTGTAAGTTCGATCCCGACCAGTCGGGACTGCGGAGCCAATTATAATGAGGGGACGCCGCCAAAGCGTCCTCTTCCTATTTCATCCCTCTATGTTTTGGGGGTACGTGCTGGAGAATCCGAAAGGCAGGTTTTACATCGGCCAAACCTCGGATCTCGTTAACCGACTACAAGTTCACAACCGCACCGATACTGTCGATGTTCATTACACCCGCAAGAACGGGCCGTGGCGGCTCGTCTGGTCAGAGCAACACGAATCTCGAAGTTCCGCGATCCTACGCGAACGACAAATAAAGCGCATGAAGTCTGCAAAGTGGATTCGCGCAAATCTATTGGCAGAGCATTCGGTTGTCAACTCCGACGAGTCAGGGCTGTAAGTTCGATCCCGACCGGTCGGGACTGCGGAGCCAATTTAAGAAAAGGACGTCATTGCGAATGGCGTCCTTTTTGTTTTGCCCTGGGTCGAAGTATGCTCGAATTTGTATGATCGAGCGCGTTGCGGCACTGCTTATTATTGTTCTTACTGCGACCAGTGTTCTGTGCGCACAGCCGAGCAAGTTTGTGGTCGCACGAGATCATCAGATGTATCTCGACGGCAAGCCGTATTATTTTGTCGGAACGAACTATTGGTACGGCTCACTTCTCGGTTTGGAAAAGGACAAGCGGCGCGGTATCGGGCGGCTGAGACGCGAGCTTGATTTTCTAAAAGCAAACGGCGTGACGAATCTGCGACTGTTGGCGGGCGCCGAAGGCAAGGGAGCGTTGAACGGCGTAACGCGTGTCGGCCCGCCGCTGCAGCCAGAGCAGGGTAAATTTGACGTTTCGGTGCTCGACGGTCTCGATCTGGTACTCGACGAGATGTCGAAGCGAGGCATGAAGGCCGTTATATTTTTTAGCAACAACTGGGAATGGAGCGGCGGCTTTCAGCAGTATTTGATCTGGAATCGTGTGGTCGAGGACAAATGGCTGACGACAAAACCGAGCTGGGATGAGCTGCGCGACATCACGGCAAAATTCTATTCGTGCGAGCCATGCAAAGCGGGTTATCTCAAGCAGGTCGAGTTTGTCATGAGCCGCACCAACAAGTACAACAACCGAAAATACGCCGACGACCCAACGATCATGGCGTGGGAGATCGCGAACGAACCGCGGCCGATGCGCCCCAGTGCAAACGACGCATACACAAAGTTTGTTGCTGACACGGCGTCGTTTATTAAGGCGCGCGATAAACGGCACCTCGTTACCATTGGCCACGAAGGCTGGATCGGGGCTGAGAGCAACGCGATCTACAAACAGATCCACGCGGACGCGAATGTGGATTATCTGACGATCCACATCTGGCCAAAAAACTGGGGGTGGTTTCGCGTAGATAAAATGGCAGAGGATTACGCTGCCGTTGAGGAAAAAACTCGCGCCTATATCGCCACTCATATCGCTGACGCCGCTATGCTCGCGAAACCTCTTGTCATCGAGGAGTTCGGCCTGCCGCGCGATGGAATGTCATTCGACCCCGCGTCGGCAACGACATTGCGTGATCGGTACTTTGAGTACGTCCTCTCCTATGTAAAGCAATCGCCGCACGTCGCCGGTGCAAACTTCTGGGCGTTTGGCGGTAGTGCTCGCCCCGTTAAAGATCAGTTTTTCTGGAAAGCCGGCGACGAATACATGGGCGACCCGCCAATGGAGGAGCAAGGCTTGAACACGGTTTTCGATACGGACTCGTCGACGTGGCGAGTGATAACGGCCGCGATCGGTCGGAATAAATAATCCGTCGCCGTTGATAAAGAGATTTTCCCTATGCTATATTCGGTGACACTATGAAGCTTGCCATCCTCTAAATAACCAATCCTCGAAAATTAGTGAGTATTTTTTTCGCGCGCGCCTCGCAAAAGAGAGCGCTGCGTCCCGTGCATCTGTTTGGGTGCGTTATTGTAGATAAGGATCAAGTTTATGTCTTTTGATGCCAAAGGAACGTCTGTCGAAACATCGGCAACGCCCGACAATTCATTTTTTTCGATTCTCAAAGAAGCGGTTTGGGGATCGAATCGCGATTTTACCGATGGGTCGCTCAAGGTCGGCATTTTTGTTCTCGCGGTTCCGATGATCATCGAGATGTTTGCCGAGAGCCTGTTTGCGATCGTCGATATCTTTTTTGTCGCGCGCCTCGGCGCCAGTGCGATCGCTGTTGTCGGCATCACCGAATCGATGATGTATCTCATCTACTCAGTCGCGATCGGCATCAGCGTCGGGGGAAGCGCGACCGTCTCTCGTCGAATAGGTGAAAAGGACATGGATGGCGCATCGCGCGCGGCGGCGCACACGATCTACCTTGGCCTTGCGGCATCGTTTGTGATCGGCGTTATAGGCATTGTGTTTGCACCCGACCTGTTGCGCCTGATGGGCGCCGACGAGCAGGTCATCGCCGAGGGCACAACCTTTACGCGCATCATGCTCGGCGGCAACGTCGTCGTAATGATGTTGTTTTTGCTGAATGCGATCTTTCGCGGGGCTGGCGACGCAACCATCGCGATGCGCGTGCTCTGGCTGGCGAACGTGCTCAACATCATTCTCGGCCCGTGCTTTATCTTTGGACTCTGGATCTTTCCCGAGCTAGGCGTCACCGGCGCAGCCGTCGCGACAACTATCGGTCGCGGCGTCGGCGCTCTGCTCGCGGCCTATACGCTTTTCTTTGGCGATCGCCGAATCACGATCCGCCGTGAGCATTGGGCGTTTGATCCGAAGTTGATCGTTCGCCTCATGAAGGTCTCGGCGCCGGCGGTGTTTCAGTTCTTTATTCAGACGGCGAGTTTTATCGGCCTCGTGCGGGTCGTGACCGGGTTTGGCACAGTTGCGGTCGCCGGTTATCAAATCGGAATGCGCGTCGTCGTATTCGCGTTGCTGCCTTCGCTTGGTTTGGCAAACGCCGCTGCAACGCTCGTCGGCCAAAACCTCGGCGCCGGTAAACCCGAACGCGCCGAAAAGGCTGTCTGGACGGCGTGTCTGTATAACGGCGTAGTTCAGACGACTATCGGTATCTTGTTTGTTATTTTTGCAGAGAGTATTGCGGGCTTTTTCACCGAAGACGCGGCTGTCGCGGCCTATGCGACCGATGCTCTGCGGATCATCGCCTATGGCTTTTTGTTTTACTCGGTCGGCATGGTACTCGAAACCGCGTTCAACGGCGCCGGCGACACATGGACGCCGACGTATCTTGCACTATTTGTATTTTGGATGTTCGAGATTCCGCTCGCGTACTTTTTGGCTTATACGATGGGTCTCGGCCCGCACGGCGTGTTCTGGGCGATAGCGATCGCGTTCTCAGTACTCGCCGTCGCCGCCGCGATCCTCTTCCGCCGGGGTAAGTGGAAGCTGAAAGTAGTTTGAGAACAATTTCAAACAGGGTGGGCAGGATTGGTCAGAAGTGTTAATAGCAAATGAAGATGTCCGGTTTTGTTAGCACATCAAATGTCCGGTTTGCCGGGCTTGAGCGAAAGGTGCGGGCACCTTTTGCTCAAGCCGGGCATGTTTGTTAATAGGCCTTTTTACCGG